>CAMFIX010000005.1 GCA_945952425.1 uncultured Pseudorhodobacter sp.
GGCCCGCGCCATCCGCGAATCCAGCGCGCTGCGCTTTGCCGTGCCGCTGTGCAAGCCCGAGACGCTGAACCGCGCCGAGGTCTATTGCGATGCCTTCGCCGCCGAAACCGATGTCGGCCGCTGGGCGGCGCTGAACTGGCAGTTTCATGCCTGCCTCTATGAAGACGCCGGGCGCCCCTTCCTGGTCTCGTTGATCCGTTCGGTCAACGACCGGCTGGAGCGTTACCTGCGCGTGCAGCTGACCCTCTCGCAGGGCCACGCCACCGCCGACCGCGAGCATCGCGAGATCCTCGCGCTGGCCCGGGCGGGCGCCGCCGACGGCGCCGCCGATCTTCTGTATCGCCATATCCTGCAAGCCGGCGCCTCGCTCTTGCAGCACCTGCCGCGCAAGGGCTGATCGTATACGTTTATACGATATATCCGCCCTTGCCCTTTCCCCTGCAGCCCGACATAGCTGCCCTGACCGCCGTTAAGGAGCCCGCCCCGTGACCCAGACCCTCAGCATCGCCGCGCTGTTCGACACCATCGTCGCGATCTTCGCCAAGGCGGGGCTCTCGCCCGACCAGGCCGCCGCCGTGGCCCGCACCGTCACGGCGGGCGAACGCGATGCCTGCAAATCGCATGGCATCTACCGGATCGAGGGCTGCCTGCGCACGGTAAAAGCAGGCAAGGTCAATCCCTTGGCCGAACCCACCGTCACGGTCGATGGCGCCATCGTGCGGGTGGATGCGCAGGGCGGCTTTGCGCCGCTGGCCTTCGAACGCGGCGCCCCGGTGCTGGCAGAGACCGCGCGGCGGCACGGGCTTGCGGCGATGGCCATCGGCGATTGCGTGCACTTCTCGGCGCTCTGGCCCGAGATCGAGCAGCTGACGGCGCAGGGCCTCGCCGCCCTGGCGATGTGCCCGAGCTATTCCTCGGTCGCCCCGGCGGGCGGCATCCAGGCTCTGTTGGGCACCAACCCGCTGGCCTTCGGCTGGCCGCGGCCGGGCAACCCCTATGTCTTTGATTTCGCGACCTCTGTCGTCGCGCGGGGCGAGGTCGAGCTGCACCGACGCGCGGGCAAGCCGATCCCCGAGGGCTGGGCCATCGACGCCGAAGGGGCCGCCACGACCGACCCGACCGCCGCCCTGGCGGGCGCGCTTTTGCCCTTCGGCGGCCACAAGGGCTCGGCGATTTCCACCATGATCGAGCTTCTGGCCGCCGCGATGATCGGCGAAAACGACAGCGTGACGGCGCGCAAGGTGCTGGGCGACATGACGCTGTCGCCGACGCATGGCGAGCTGGTGCTGGCCTTCGACCCGCGGCGGTTCACCGCCGATCCCTTCACCGCGGCCGAGGCGCTGCTGGAGGCCATCGCCGGGCAAGGCGCCCGGTTGCCCTCGCAGCGCCGCTTTGCCGCCCGGGCCGCGGCCGAGACGGAAGGGATCACGCTGACGCCGGACGAGACCGCCCGGCTGGAGCGTTTCCTGTCGCTCGGCCTCGACGCGGTCTAAATCCGGCTCGCCGCCCGCAGGCCCTCGAAGACCGCCTCTTCGGCGGTGCGCGGCGCCATGGCATCGCCGATCGTCACGACCTCGGCCAGATCCGCGATCTCGGCGCGCAGGTCGTCGACCGGCTGGTGGCCGAGGCAAAGGACCACCGTATCGGCCTCGACCTCGATGGCCGCGCCGCTGGCGGTGTGCTGCAGATAGACCGTGCCGCCTGCCGTGCCGTAAAGCCGCGCATAGGGCGTGACGGTCACGCCCAGCCCATGCAGCCGCGCGGCGATGTCGTCGCGCACGTAAAGCGGCAGCTGGCCGCCCAGCATCGGCGCGGTCAGGGCCAGGGTCACGCTGCAGCCCTGTTGCACCAGCGCCTCGGCGATCCCCGGCCCGATCCAGTCCGAGCGCCAATCGGCCACCACCACCCGCCGCCCGGTCCTGGCGCCCTGCAGCACCTCCCAGACGGTCAGCACCTGGACCGAGCCATCCTCGGGCAGGTCGGGCACGTAAGGCTTTGCACCCGTTGCCAAAATCACCACGTCCGGCGCCTCGGCCTGGACCAGTTCCCGGGTCACCCTCGTGCCGCGGCGCAGCTGGACCTGCGCCAGCTCCATCTCGCGCGCGAGGTTGGTGACGATGCCGCCGAACTCCGCCCGGCGGGGGAGCAGCTGCGCCAGACGCGCCTGCCCGCCCAGCTGCGCCTCGGCCTCGTACAAGGTCACCGCATGGCCGCGCGCGGCGGCGACAGCGGCGGCCTTCATGCCTGCGGGCCCGCCGCCGACGACCATGACCTTGCGGGGCGTGGCGGGGGTCAGCGTGCCGTAAGCCAGCTCGCGCCCGGTTTCGGGATGCTGGATGCAGGAGATCGGCAGGCCGCGGTGGAAGTGCCCGATGCAGGCCTGGTTGCAGCCGATGCAGGCGCGGATGTCGTCCAGGCGCCCGGCTTCGGCCTTCGCCGGCATCTCGGGGTCGCAGATCAGGGCGCGGGTCATGCCGCACATATCGGCCTGCCCCGCCGCGAGGATCGCCTGGGCCACCTGGGGCTGGTTGATGCGGCCCGCGACGAAGACCGGCACGGTCAGCGCGGCTTTCAGCGCCCCGGCCTCGGCACCCAGATACCCCGCCTGGTAAGCCATCGGCGCCACGATATGCACCGCGCCTGCCATGGTCGCTGAAGTGCCCGCGGTGACGTTGACGTAATCGACCAGCGGCTCCAGCGCACGGCAGGCGCTGAGCGTCTCGTCGGCCTGCAACCCGGCCTCTTCGCGTTCATCGGACGAGATCCGCAACCCGATGATGAAATCCTCCGGCACCGCGGCGCGCATGGCGGTCAGGCAGTCGCGCAAGAATTTCAGCCGGTCGCTGCCCCAGGCATCCGTCCGCCGGTTCACCCGCGGGTTCAGGAATTGCGCGGGGAGATAGCCGTGCGAGGCCACGTATTCCACCCCGTCCAGCCCCGCCTCGGCCATCCGCCGCGCGGCTGCGGCATAGCCCGCCACGATCTCGGCGATCAACCCGGGCTCCAGCGCGCGGGGCATGACGTGAAAACGCTCGTTGGGGGAGATCGAGGGCGCATAGGCGACGGCCAAAAGCCCATCGGCGCTTTCCATGATCTCGCGCCCGGGGTGGAAAAGCTGGCTGACCACCTTCGCCCCCTCGGCGTGGATCGCCGCGGCCAAGGCGCGATAGCCCGGGATGCAGGCATCCTCGGTCGCCATCAGCATATGCGAGGTATAGCGCGCGGTTTCATGCACGCCCGCGACCTGGGTCACGATCAGCCCGACGCCGCCCTTGGCCCGCGCCTGGTGATAGGCGATCAGCGCGGCATTCACCGTGCCGTCGGTCGGCAGGGTCGTGTCATGGCCGGTCGACAGGATGCGGTTGCGGATCACCCTTCCGCGGATCGTCAGGGGCGAGAACAGCATCTTACAGCCCCGCCTTCGCGCGCCAATCCACCGGCGAGAGCGCATAAAACACCGTGGCCCCGGTGCCTTCGTAATGCAGCGCGGTCTGGGCGGGCACCCAAAGCACATCGCCGGGCGCGCAGTCATGCACCACATCGCCGACGCGCAGGCGGAAGTTGCCCGAAAGCGTCACGATCAGCTCGTCGTAAAGCACGGTCCAGGCGATCGAACAGCCGTCGAACTTCGCCACCCCGGCGCCCATCGAGCTGCTGACCTCCGGCCCGACCAGCCGCGCGATCTGGCCGCCCTCGCCATAGGCTTCGAAGCGGCGGTCAGTGGCTTTGAACTGCAGGACTTGGGTCATCGGGGGCTCCGGAGGTTCGGGAATGGCGGGATATGAAGTTTCTGACAGTAAAGAATCAAGATATTTCTTTACTTTTGGCAAAGAATGTCAAGGATAACGACAGAAAGGACCAAGATGACCCCAGAAGACCCCCATCCCGTCCTTGGCGACCGCATCCGCGGCATGCGCAAGCGCCGTGGCCTGACGCTGGCCGACCTCGCCGCCCGGACCCGGCTTTCCCCGGGCTATATCAGCCAGATCGAGCGCAACCTCGCCCAGCCCTCGATCCCGGCGCTGGTGGCTTTGGCCCAGGCGCTGGAGGTGACCGTGCAATGGTTCTTCTCCGGCCCCGACAGCGCCCCGCCGGACGAGCGCGGCTATGTCGTGCGCGCCCGCGACCGGCTGCGGATCGACTACGAGAACGGCATCGTCGACGAGCTCCTCAGCCCCAAGCTCTCGGCCGAGGTCGAGATGATCCTCTGCCGCCTGCCCCCCGGCAGCGGCGCCAAAGAGGCCTATAGCCACAAGGGATGCGAAGTGGGCTTCGTCATGTCCGGCGCGCTGGAACTTTGGGTGGGCCCGCGGCATTTCCTGTTGCAGGCCGGCGACAGCTGCTCTTTCGCCTCGACCGAGCCGCATCGCTATCGCAACCCGGGGACGGTCGAGGCGGTGATCCTCTGGGCGATCAGCCCGCCGGCGTTCTGAGACGTCAGCCGCCGTGGTATTCGGCCGCGGGGTCCAGGGGCCAGATCGGGCGGCGGACCTTGGCATAGGGTTTGCGCGACGATTGCGGCGTGGCCAGCGCGCCGCTGTCGCAGACGATCACCCGGGCGGCGAGGGGTTCGAAGGCCGCGCGGAAATGCTGCATGCTTTTCAGCGCCAGCACCCTTTGCGCGGCGGGGTCGATGCCGAAGGCCTTCAGCTGCTGGCGGTCCAGCATCTGCTCGCGCTCGGTCACCACCAGGATGTCGATGCCCTGCACCCGGAACACCGCCGTGGTCCCGAAGCTTCGGTCCAGCCCGCCCAGCATCGGCCCATCGCCGCGGAAACGCCCGTCCGACAGATGGATGACCTCGCCGGTCAGGGTCAGCGGCCCGCCGCCGAAGCCTGGGTCGTTCTTGCCCCCAAGCGCCAGCGTCACCCGGTCGCCGGGCTTGTGGCTGTGCAGCTGAGCCGCCGCCTCGGGGTCGATCATCGGGGCAAAGACCGCGCCGGTCACCCCCGCCGCCAGGAGCCCCGCCAGCAGGTTCGTCGCATCGCCATAGGCGCCCGCGCCGGGGTTGTCGGCGTAATCCGCGACGATCAAGGGCTTGTCGCCCTTGTGCGCCGCGGCCTCGGCACAGGCAGCCTCGACCGTCAGGAAATCGTAACCGGGGGTATGGCGCCCCGCCCAGACGAAATGCGCATGGTCGTCGGCGATCTCGGCCGCGCGGGCCGCGGCGCCCGGCACGGCCTGGTCATAGGTGACGAAGGCCGAGGGCCCGGCCTCGGCGATATCGGCATCGCCAAAGCCCGCGTTCAGGGAAACCGAGAGGATGCCGGGCTCCTGCTCTTGCGCCCGCGCCATGTCATAGCGCGCCACCATCGGGCCGGTGTCAGACCGGCCCGAGGACATCTCGTCCAGCATGGGCGGGGCGCGGCGCAAGGTGGCGGGGCGGGTGCGCCCGGCCATGGCGTCATTCAGCAGCATCCCCGCCCGCCGCCCCGCCGCGCGCAGGTCGATATGCGGATAGGTCTTGTAGCTGACCCAAATCTGCGCCAGCCGCGCCATGGCCGCGGTCGCATTGGCATGCAGGTCCAGCGTCACCGCGATGGGCAGGTCCGGCCCCAGGATGGCACGCAGGCGGCGCAGAAGCTCGCCCTCGCCATCCTCATGCCCCTCGGTCACCTGGGCACCGTGCAGGCCCAGAAGCACGCCATCCAGATGCCCCTTATGCGCCTCGGCCGCGGCGCAGATGCGGCTGACAACATGCTCATAAGCCTCGCGCGAGACCGGGCCCGCGGGGGCGGCAGCGGCAGAGATCGTGTGGATCAGCCGCCAGCCGCAGGCCTGGGAGGCCTCCAGGAAGCCCGCCAGCTCGGCATTGGCCGCCTGGCCGCGCTGCGCGATGGCAGCCTCACCCTCGGCCAAAGTATCGACGGCCAGGTCGTGCAGCGTGGTCAGCCCCTTTTTGAACGTGTTGTTTTCGGTGATGAATTCGGCGGAAAGGACGGTGAAGGGCATCGGGCCTCACAAGGGATGGTGGCAGGCGGTGGGATGGGCATCGCCGCTCAGCGCAGGGGTCTCGCGGCGGCAGAGGTCGCTGGCCCTGGGGCAGCGGGCGGCGAAAGCGCAGCCGGGGGGCAGGTCGAAGGGCGAGGGGATCTCTCCGGCCAGCGCCGTCAGGGTGCGGCGCCGGGCGGGGTCGGGGGCGAAGGTGCTGTCCATCAGCGCGCTTGTGTAGGGGTGGCGCGGGGCGGCATCGGGGCGCGGCAGAACCTCGACCACCGCGCCCAGATACATCACCACGATCCGGTCGCAGAAATAGCGCACGAGGCCGAGGTCGTGAGAGATGAACAGGTAAGTCAGGCCGAGGTCGCGCCGAAGGTCCGACAAAAGCCCGATGATCTGCGCCTGGATCGAGACATCCAGCGAGGCCGTCGGCTCGTCCAGCACGATGAAATCGGGCGACAAAGCCAGCGCCCGCGCGATCCCCGCGCGCTGCCTTTGCCCGCCCGACAGCTGATGCGGATAGGCCGCGGCCATGGGGGCGGCCAGGCCGACCTGGGCCAGAAGGGCTTCGATCCGCCCCGGGGCCGGACGCTCGCCCTGCACGGCGAAGGGCTCGGCCAGCACATCGGCCAGGGTAAAGCGGGGGTCGAGCGAGGAATAGGGGTCTTGGAAGACCATCGCCATCCTGCGGCGCAGACGGCGCAGCGCGCGGGGCGCCAGCCGCGTGACCTCGGCGCCATCGAAATGCACGGAGCCCGCGGAGGGCTCGATCAGCCGCAGCATCAGCCGGGCCAGGGTCGACTTGCCGCAGCCGCTTTCGCCGACCACGCCCAGAACCTCGCCCCGCGCGATCTGCAGCGACACGCCGCGCACGGCCAGCATGGTCCGCGGCCGGGTCAGCAGCCCGCCGCCCGAGGCGAAGCGGCGCATGAGGTCGCGGGCTTCGACCAAGGGGTCAGCCATGGGGCACCTCCAGCGGGTGGTGGCAGGCGAAGGCGCCCTGGGGCGGCGGGGTCGTGGCGCAAAGCGCATCGGCGCGGGGGCAGCGCGGGTGAAAGCGGCAGCCGGGGGGATAGAGGGCGACCGAAGGCACCGCGCCCGGGATGCCGGTGAGCGAGCCGGGCGCCATGCCTTCGCGCGGGATGCAGGCGATCAGCGCGGCGGAATAGGGGTGGCGCGGGGCGGAGAACAGGTCGCCCACCTCCCGCGTCTCGGCCAGCCGCCCGGCATAAAGCACCGCGACCCGGTCGCAGACCTGCGCCACCACGCCCATGTCATGGGTAATCAGCACCAGGCCAAGGCCGCGCTGCCGCACCAGCTGGCCCAGGATCTGCACGATCTGCGCCTGCACCGTCACATCCAGCGCGGTCGTGGGCTCGTCGGCGATGATGAGCTCGGGCTCTCCGGCGAGCGCCATCGCAATGACGATCCGCTGCTTCATCCCGCCCGAGAGCTGATGGGGATAGCTGTCGGCCACGGCCGCGGCCTCGGGGATGCGCAGCTGCGTCATCAGGTCCAGGGTGCGGGCCCGGGCGGCGGCAGGCGTCGTCCCGAGGTGCAGGCGCGCGACGACCGCGATCTGCTCGCCCACGCGCTGCACCGGGTCCAGCGCGGTCATCGGGTTCTGCGTGATGAGCGCGATCTTGCGGCCGCGCAGGCGCGCGAGCCCCGCCTCGTCCTGCACCACCCCATCGAAGGCGACCGTGCCCAGCCTTTGCCCCCCGATCAGCCCCAAGAGCCCCATGCAGGCCAGCGCCGTCAAGGACTTGCCCGAGCCGCTTTCCCCGACCAGCCCCAGGATTTCGCCGCGGTCCAGCGCGAAGCCGATCCCCTCCAAAGGCTGCACCGCGCCGATCTTGACGCCCAGGTTTTCGACCGACAGCAGCATTCAGCCCTCCCTCGGCCGGGTCTTGATGTCGAGCGCCCGCACCAGCGCATCGCCGAACAGGTTGATCGCGACGACGGTGACGGCGACGGCGACGCCGGGCAAAACGATGATCCCCGGCGCCTTGAAGAGCAGCGCCGAGCCTGCGGCCATCATGGCTCCCCAGCTGGGCGTCGGCGGCTGCGCGCCGAGGCCGAAGAAGCCCAGGGTCGCCTCCAGGATGATCGCATCGCCGGTGGCCAGCATGCCCGCGACCAGCACGGGGGCCAAAGCGTTGGGCAAGAGGTGGCGGAACAAGAGGAAGAGGTTCGAGGCGCCCATCGAGCGCGCGGCCTCGACATAGGTCTCGCCCTTGATCGCCAGGATTTGCGCCCGGGTCAGCCGCGTGAATTGCGCAAGGTAAGCGACCGCGATGGCCGCCATCGTGCCCGCGATGCCGGGGCCGATGATGGCCACCAGGATCAGCGCGATGAGGATTTCGGGAAAGCTCCAGGTCAGGTCGACGCAGATGGTGACGGCCCGGTCGAAGGCGCCGCCGATCAGCCCCGCCGCGGCGCCCAGCACCATGCCGGCAAAGACCGAGACGCCGATGGAAATCCCCGAAACGCTCAGCGAGACGCGGGCGCCGTAAAGGATGCGGGTCAGCAGGTCGCGGCCGAATTCGTCGGTGCCAAGCCAATGGGCGGCACTCGGGCCCTGGTAGGCGGAGGGCAGATCCTGGATGTCAAAGGCGTAAGAGGTCAGCCAGGGCGCCAGCACCGCGCCCAAGGCCACCAGCACGAGCCAAAGCCCGGCAATCCCGCCCTTGGGGGTGCGCAAGGCGGACAGGACCGCCCTCATCGCAGGGCGCTCCGCACGCGGGGGTCCATCAGCGCCTGGGTGATGTCGCCCAGAAGCGTGCCCAGCATCACGGCGATGGCCAGCATCAGAAGGCAAGCCTGCACCACCGGGTAATCGTGCTGCGACAGGGATTTGATCAGAAGACTGCCGAGCCCCGGCCGGGCGAAGACATATTCCACCGTCACAGCGCCCCCCAGCACCCAGCCGATGCGCAGGGCGAGGATCGTCACCACCGGCATCAAGGCATGGCGCAGCACATGGGCCAACCGGATGCGCCGCGGGGGCAGGCCCTTGGCGTGCAGAAGCAACACGAAATCGCGCGAGGCCGCCTCGATCATCGCGACCCGTGTCACCCGCGTGACCAGGGCGATGCCGCCGAAAGCGATCGTGGCGACCGGCAGCACCAGGCTCGCCCAACCCCGGGCGCCACTGACCGGAAACCAGCCAAGCTCGACCGAGAACCCCAGGATCAGCAAAAGCCCCAGCCAGAAGCTCGGCAGGGTCGAGCCCAGAAGCACGCCCCCCATGATCAGCTGGTCCGGCCAGCGGTCGCGAAAGCTCGCCGCGACCGCCCCCAGCACGATCCCGCCCAGGGAGGAGATCGCCAGCGCCATCCCCCCCAAGGCCAGCGACGGCCCGATCACCTGGCCGATCATCACCGCAACGGGCCGCCGCGTGATGATCGAGGTGCCGAGGTCGCCCTGCAGCACCCCCCAAAGCCAGATGCCGTATTGCACCGGCAAAGGCTGGTCCAACCCGTATTTCGCCGCGATCTTGGCCCGCGCCTCGGGGCCAGAGCCGACTTTCAGCAGGTTGTCGATCGGGTCGCCCGGGATCAGGTGCAGGATCAGGAAGATGACGACCGAGACCGCCAGAAACACCGGCAGCAGCAGAAGCACCCTCCTGACCAGGTAGTCGAGCATCGGCGTTTATTCCTTCACGCCGACATCGACCATGACGACGCCGGTGATGGCGGTGGCATGGATCGCTTCGGGCATCACGATGCGGTCCTTGTTATAGGCCATGTTCTGCGGCGGCTGGTAGATCGGCGCATAGGGGAACTGGGTCGTGACATATTGGTGATAGGCGGTGAAATTGGCGATCCGCTCTTCGCCGGTCTTCGAGCCCGTCATCGCCTTGGCGCGCAGCTCTTCCGCCTTGGGGTCGTTGAACATCGAGACGTTGGGATAGCCCAGCCGGTCGCCGCCGAAGAACCAGTCCACGATATCGGCGTTGTTCCAGAAATAGGACCGCACGGCCAGTTGCTGCTCGCCGGTCTTGTACTGGTCGCGAATGGCCGAGCTGTCGAAGGTCTGGATCTGCGGATCGAAGCCCACGGCCTTCAGCTCGGCCTGCACGACTTCGGTCAGGCGGCGGAAGGCGCTGTCGTTCTGCGTCCACAAAGACACCGTCAGCTTCTTGCCGTCCTTCTCGCGCACGCCATCCGCGCCCATCTTCCAGCCCGCCTCGTCCAGCAGCGCATTGGCCTTGGTCGCGTCATAAGAAATCGAGGCCTCGATCTTGCTTTCGGGCAGGGCCGAGATCAGGAAGTTGTGCGCCACCGCGCCATAGCCCGCGAAGACCGATTTCAGGATTTCGTCCTGGTTGATCGCCAGCGCCGCCGCCTCGCGCACCTTGATGTCGGTGAAGGGCTCCTTGGTGACGTTGATCGGCATGTAATAGACCTCCTGCCCCGGGATGGCGAGGATGGCCAGTTTCGCATCCGCGCCCATCTCGCCCAGGAAGTCGGTGGGCAGGCTCAAGAGCCCGTCGACGCCGCCGGATTTCAGCTCCAGGAAGGCGGTCGAGGCTTCGGGAATTTCGCGGAAGGTGATGCGCTCCAGCTTGGCCGGGCCCTTGTTTGCCGAAAGGTCCGAGCCCCAGGCGTAATCGTCGTTGCGCACGACGACCGTCTCTTGCCCCACGGTAAAGCTTTCCAGCTTGAAGGGCCCGGTGCCCACGGCCTCGGTGATGCCGTAGTCGTCGCCGTCCTTGGTGATCGTGTCGGGATCGGCGATCCCCATGAAGGAGGACGACAGGTTGAAGAGGATGTTCGGCTCGGGCCGCTTCATCACGAACTTCACCGTCAGCGGATCGGGGGTTTCCACCTTGTCGATGGCATCGACCATATAGCCATTCTCGGTCGACCGGAACATCTCGATGAACTTCGCCACATCGGCCGAGGTGAAGGCCTTGCCGTTGTGGAACTTCACGCCCTCCTTCAGGTGGAACACCCAGGACATGCCATCGGGCGCTTCTTCCCAGGAGGTCGCGAGATAGGGGTGGAACGACTGGTCGGCATCCTGCGCCACCAGGTTGTCATAGATCATCGTATAGACGGCATTGGTGTTGACCGCCGTCATCGGGTTGTAGGAGGGCACGCCCACTTCCGAGGTCGACAGCACGAAAGTGGCCTCTTGCGCCATGCCCGCCACGGGCAAAAACACGGCGGCGCTGGCGGCCAGCATGGCCTTGGTCCAAGACATCATTCTGAACTCCCTGGGTTTTTTTGTTTGGGTGGATGGTTGGCATCGCCGACATGGCCGACGAAGCCGCTGTAAAGTTCCGAAACCTCGGCCATGCGCGCCTCGACCCCGGCGCCCAGCTCCTTGAAGACGCCGTTGGTCAGAAGGCCGATCAGCGAGGCGAAGGCGGTGGTCGTGTCCCAGAAATGGTTGAGCTCGGTCGGCAGCGCGAAAAGCTCGTCCACCTTGCCCCGCGCCCAGGCGGCATAGGGGTCGGTGATGAGGGTAACGGGGATGCCCCGCGCCCGGGCGGCCTCGGCCAGCGCGGCCGTCATGGCGGAATAGCGCCGCCCGTCGATCAGCACCAGGCAGGCCTGGCCGGGATCGCCCAGAAGCACCTCGGCGAAATGCCCGCCCGAGAGGTCGGCCAGCTGCACCCCGGGACGCAGGTATTGCAGATTGTGGACCAGCTGCGCGCCATGGCCGCGCTCGGTCTGAAAGCCCGCCACGCAGACCCGCGGGCAATGGGCGAGACGGCGCACGCAGCGCTCGAACTCCGGCGTGGTCGCCAGCTCATAGACCGCCGTCACCGCGGCGATCTCTTTCTCCAGCGCGCGGGAAAGCTCGGTGTTGCCCATCAGGCTGCGGCGGTGAAAATCGCGCAAGGCATCGCCCAAAAGCCAGGCGGGCTCGCCCGGGCCCGCCTGCAGCGCGGATTTCAGATCCTTGATGTCCTTATACCCGATCCCCCGGCAGAACCGGCTGATCGAGGCGCCGCTGACGCCGATCTTTTCGGCCAGCGAGGCGCCGGTCTCGAAGGGCAGCGCATCGAGGTTGGCCAAAAGGTGCCGCGCGATCCGCCCCTCGACGCGGTCGCCGCCGGCACTGGCTGTCAGCCGGGCCAGAAGGTCCGCCGGGCGGTCGTCGATCTGCGTTTCGCGGTCCATCCCCGGCCTTTCACCTTGCGGCCTTGCATGAAAGAAAGCTGTCAGAACGATGAAGACCTGTCAATCTTGCAAAGAAGTTTTCATGTCGATAGGCTGGGGGCGATGACCATGCAGGAGAGACCGATGCCCGCTACTCCCCCCGGCGCGTTGCGCATCGAAGAGGCCACGCTGCGGGTGGTCGGCCTGCCGCTGGTGACGCCCTTCACGATTGCGACCGGCACGATGACCGACAAGATTTTCCCGCTGCTGACCCTGCGCGCGGATGGGATCGAGGGCCATGCCGAGGGGGTGATGGACCCTTTGCCCGACTACCTGGACGAAAGCCTGGTCGGGAGCCTCGATTTCGTGCGGACGGTTTTGCTCCCGCAAATCCTCGGCCGCAGCTTCGCCAGCCCGGCCGAGCTCGAGCCCCTGCTGGCGCCCTGGCGCGGGTTTTATATGGCCAAGGCGATGGTCGAGATGGCCTTCTGGGATCTTTGGGCCAAGTCCTTGGGCCTGCCGCTGAAAACCCTTCTCGGCGGCACACGGGCGGCGGTGGAGGTGGGGGTGTCCCTGGGCATCGCCTCGGTGGAGCAGACCGTGGCGCGGGCGGTGGATCACCACGCCCAAGGCTATCGGCGGATCAAGCTGAAGATCAAGCCGGGCCATGACCTGGCCCTGGTGCGGGCGGTGCGTCAGGCCCTGCCCGAGGCGCATCTGACAGTGGATGCCAACAGCTCTTATACCCTTGCCGATACCGGGATTTTCCGGGCTTTGGACGGCTTCGGGCTGGATTACATCGAGCAGCCGCTGGCCTGGGACGACATCCACGACCACGCCACCCTGCAGGGACGCATCGCCACCCCGATCTGCCTGGACGAATGTCTGCGCAGCGCCGCAGACACCCGCAAGGCGCTGCAGACCGATGCGGCGCGGGTCGTGAACATCAAGGTCGGCCGGGTTGGAGGCCATGCCGAGGCGCGGCGCATCCATGACGTCTCTGCC
Source organism: uncultured Pseudorhodobacter sp. (assembly GCA_945952425.1). GTDB lineage: Bacteria > Pseudomonadota > Alphaproteobacteria > Rhodobacterales > Rhodobacteraceae > Stagnihabitans. The sequence continues at coordinate 13,062 of CAMFIX010000005.1, forward strand.
GCTTTCGACGTGCCGGTCTGGTGCGGCGGCATGCTGGAATCCGGCATCGGGCGCGCGCATAACATCCACCTCGCGACGCTACCGAATTTCCGCAAGCCCGGCGATACCTCCAGCGCCAGCCGCTATTTCACACGCGACATCGTGCAGGAAAAGCTGGAGGCCACGGGCGGGCTGATGCCGGTGCCCACGGGCCCCGGGATCGGGGTGACGCTGGACCACGATTTCCTGCAGACCGTGACGTCGCAGGTGGAAAGGCTGCGGCCATGAATGTGACGATCCGCGACCTGGGCCCCATGGCCGAGTTTCGCCAGGCCGAGGCGCTGCAGGCGGCGGTCTGGGGTCCGGAGGACACCGCCGATCCGGCAGACCTGATGATGGTGATCCAGGCCGAGGGCGGGCTTTGTGCCGGGGCTTTTCAGGGCGAGACGCTCATCGGCTATGTCTTTGCCTTTCCGACCGCGAGCCCCGGGGTGCAGCATTCTCACCGGCTGGCGGTTCTGCCGCAGGCGCGGGGGATGCACCTGGGTGCGGCGCTGAAGTGGTATCAGCGCGATTGGTGCCTGGCGCGCGGCATCGGCCTCGTCCGCTGGACCTTCGACCCGCTGCGCCGGATCAATGCCGGGCTGAATATCGGCGTGCTGGGCGCCATCGCCCGCGTCTATCATGCGGATTACTACGGCGAGATGCAGGGGATCAACGCGGGCCTGCCCTCGGACCGGCTTTTGGCCGAATGGCACCTGTCGAGCCCCGGCGTCACGGCCCGGGCCGCTGGGCGACCTGCGCCGCCCCCGCAGGTCACCGCCCGCCTGGTCCTGCCCTCGGACCTTGACGCCCTGCCCTCCGAAACCGCGCTTGCCGCCCGGCTTGCGACCCGCGCCACGCTGACCGCGGCCTTTGCGGCGGGCCAGGCGGTGGTGGGCTTCGACCGCACCCGGGGCGAGATGCTGATCGGCCCCGCGGAAGGGCTTGCATCGCCGCCCCGTTAGGGCACCTTGCCCGGGATGGACACCCTGGTCTCCCTGCTGGAAACGCCCGGCCTTCTGGGCTCGATCGGCACGCCTTTTGCCGCGATGGCGCTTGGTCCCGGCCGGTTGCAGCGCCGTGCCGACGGCTGGATCGGGCTGGCGAACGAAACCGACCGGCTCTGGCTGGACCCGCAAGCGCGGCTTTTGGCCTTCGAGACGATCAGCGCCGATCCCTCCAGCTGGACGCAAGGGCTTTGCCTGCTGGCGTCACGGCCCGCCGCCCTGCCGCGGGCGGCATTGGCCTGGGAGGGGGACGCGCTCGACCTCGGCCTCGGCCGCGGGATGATTCGCACCAGCTTCCGCCCCAGCCCCGAATCCGCGGCAAAAACCGCGGCCCTGCAGGGGCAAGCCTGGGAAAACGCCGCCCCGAGCCTGGCCGAAACCCCCGGAACCTGGGTGATCGAGACCCAGGTCGCCGTGCTGGAACGGCGTCCTCTCGGCCCCCCTCCGCCGCTTTTCGTGCTGATGCCGGGGCCCCGCGCGGTGACCCATCCCAAGACCACCCCCGTCCCGCCGGGCTGGTTTCCGGCGCTGCATCTCTTCCCGCCGCATCCGATGCGGGAGGGCGCCGCGGGCTTCGATCCCGCCCGCCATGACGCTTTCCAATCGCTGATGGTCGCTCATGGGCGAAAAGACCTTACCCGGCTGAAGCGACGGGCGCTGGCCGCGCTTGCGGCGGGGGCGCCCCCGCTGCCCGAGGAGACCGGCCACCGCCTCGCCACGATCCGCGTGGCGCTGCGGCAATGGCGCGCGCAAGGCCACACCCTCCCCCCGGCCTGGGCCGCCCGCTTCGACCCCGCCCTGGCCCGCGTTGACAGGGGCGACCCCGCCGCGTAAGTTGCCCGAAGGTCGAAAGAGAAGCCGGTGCAAGCCCGGCACGGTCGCGCCACTGTGACCCGCACCCGCGGGAAGTCAGACCTCTTGAACGCCCTGACATTTCAACGGGACGCGCAATCCCAGGGAGACCACGATGACCACCGCCACTTTCGACCTCGCCGCCCCCGCCCCGCTGCCGCTGAAGGACATTCTGCCCTGGGCCGTCTTCGGCGGGCTGATCCTGATGCTGGGGCTTTATTTCGTCGGCTCCGAGGAAGGCGCGGTCTCGCTGATCAAGGGCATGCAGGTGCACGAATTCGTCCACGATGCGCGCCACCTCCTGGGCTTCCCCTGCCACTGAGGGGCTGACATCATGACCGGATCGCTTTTGCTGCGCGGCATGGTCGCGGGGCTGATTGCGGGTATTCTGGCCTTCCTCTTTGCCCATCACTTCGGCGAGCCGCAGGTCGATCACGCCATCGCTTTTGAAGAGCAGATGAGCGCGGCCTCCCCGCACGCTATGCAGATGCAAGACGCCCCCGCCGAAGAGCTGGTCAGCCGTCAGACGCAATCGACCTGGGGCCTCGCGACGGGCACCTTGGTCTATGGCACGGCCGTCGGCGGGATTTTCGCGCTGCTCTTCGCCTTTGCCTATGGCCGGATCGGCGCGCTTGGCGCCAGGGCCACCTCGGCGCTGCTGGCCGCGATGGCCTTCGTCTCCATCGCGCTGGTGCCGCAGCTGAAATACCCCGCCAACCCGCCCGCGGTGGGCAGCGACGAGACCATCGTCGCCCGCACCACCCTGTTCTTCGGCGTGCTGATCGCCTCGATCCTTGCGATGGTCATCGCGGTGATGATCGCGCGGCGGCTTTGGGCGCGCTGGGGCGGCTGGAATGGCGCGACCGTCGCCGGTGCGGCCTATGTCGCTCTTTTGGCGCTGATCTTCGTGGCCCTGCCGCCGGTGAACGAGATCCCGCAGGGGTTCTCGGCCCAGGTGATCTGGGACTTCCGCGTCAGCTCGCTGGGCATCCACCTGGTGCTGTGGACGGTGATCGGCCTGGGCTTCGGCGCGCTGGCCGAGCGGCGGCTGGAAGCGCGTCGCCCGGGGCGGGCGGTCTATGGCTGAACGCCGCGGCGCCATGCTGGCGCTGCTGGGCTTGCTGGCGGGGCCGGTCCTCGCCCATGGCGGCGGGCCTGCGGGGCCTGGCGTCACCATACCCAGCCTCAGCCATGGCCAGATGGCCATCATCGCCGACCATGGCGGCGCGATCTTTGCCCTGGCCGATGGGTTCGCCGAGCGTGACCAGGACTTCCGCCGCATCCTGAACTACGGCCGCATCCAAAGGTCGTATTGCGGCTGGGGCCTGGTGCCCGGCAGCATCGGCGACGAGGAAAGCCCCTTCAACCTGTGCAGCCACGCCTGGCTTGCCGCCGCGCAAGAGCTGCTGATCCGCATGCGCGCCATGCCCGACCATGGGGCGGCGGTCGATGCCCTGTCGCGGCAGGTCGCGGTCGAGATGATGGAGGCGGGCACCGGCCTGTCGCTCTGCCAGTTCAGCGCCGATACGTTCAACACCGGCGCGGTCATCACGCCCGACTGGGCCGCGGTCCCGACCCATCCGGCCAGCGCGGCGACGGCGCTGGGGCTGATCGGCGCGCTGGGGTTTGGGCTTTGGGGCCTGGGGCGCAGGCGCTAGGGCCGCAGCGCCTCCAGGCTTTCGGGGTTTTCCAGCTGATCGGCATTGGGCACCGGGCGGCCGTTGATCGCGGCCCTTGCGGCGGCCTCCGACAGCTTGCCGTTGCGGGTGCGCGGCAGGTCTTGCACGAAAAGCACCTCGGCGGGCACGTGGCGCGGGGTGCAGGCGGCGCGGATGCGCGCCTTCAGCCGCTGGGCAAGCTCCGCCCCGGGCTCTTTCGCCACCACGCAGAGCACAAGCTCCACATCCGCTGCCACGTCGCGGCCGACGACCAGGGCGGCGGCGACCTCCGGCCCCTCGATGGCGCGCAGGATCTCTCCGGCGCCGATCCGCACGCCGCCGGGGTTCAGCGTGGCATCCGACCGGCCGAGGATCTCATAGCCGTCCGCGTGGCGCGTCACCTGGTCGTGCTGGGTCCACGACCCCGGGAAGGCCTGGAAATAGGCCGCATGATAGCGGCTGCCGTCATCTCCCCAGAACCCGGTCGGGCGCGAGGGGAAGGGGGTGGCGCAGGTCAGCTCTCCGGGGCCGTCGGTCGGCGCGCCGTCGGCATCCAGGATGCGCACATCCATCCCAAGCCCCGGCCCCTGCAGCCGCCCGGCATGGGTCGGGTGCAGCGGATTGCCCAGAAGGAAGCACGAGATGATATCGGTCCCCCCCGAGATCGAGGCGAGGTGAACCTCGGCCTTGATCGCCTGGTGCACGTAATGCGAGGTCGTGGCGGTCAGGGGCGCGCCGGTCGACAGGATCATCCGCAGGGCGCCAAGGGGCTGCGGGCAGCGGAATCCCTCGGCCCGCAGCGTATCCAGATACCGCGGCGAGGTGCCGAAATGGGTGACGCCGAGCTGATCGGCCATTTCCCACAGCCGCCCCGGCCCGGGGTGGAAGGGCGAGCCGTCGTAAAGCACCAAAGTGGCGCCAGAGGCCAGCGCCGAGGCGAGCCAGTTCCACATCATCCAGCTGGCGGTCGAGTAGAAGAACACCACGTCGCCGGGGCGGATGTCGGAATGCAGGCGGTGCTCTTTCAGGTGCTGCAGAAGGGTGCCGCCGATGGAATGGACGATGCACTTGGGGCGCCCCGTGGTGCCCGAGGAAAACAGGATGAACAGCGGCGCGCCGAAGGGCATCCGGGCGAAGCTCAGGGGGGCGGCAGGGGGCAGGTCGTCCAGCGCATCCAGGAAGAGAAGCGGGGCGACCAGCGCCTCGGCGACCTCGGCGGCCTTTTCGGCAATCGAATGCGGCTTGGCCTTGTAGCTATAGACGCGCGAGGCGACCAGCAGCTTGGGCGCGATCTGGGCGAAGCGGTCCACCACCGACTGCGCCCCGAAATCCGGCGAACAGCTCGACCAGACCGCGCCCAGCGACGCCGCGGCCAGCATCGCGGCCATGGCCTCGGGCGTGTTGGCGACCAGCCCCGCCACCCTGTCGCCCGGCCCGATCCCCATGGCCGCCATCCCCTGCGCCAGCCGCGAGACCAGCGCGCGCAGCTCCGCGCGGGAGAGGCTGCGGTCGGGGCCCTCTTCGGGGCGGAAGATCAGCGCGGGCCCCTCGCCGGCCAGGCAATTCTCGGCATAGTTCAGCCGGGCCTCGGGGAAGAACCGCGCGTCGAAAATCCCCTCGCCCACCAGCGCCGGGCCGCAGAGGTCTCCGATCACGCCGAAATCCTGCCAGAGCGTGGTCCAGAAGGCGCCGGGGTCGGTGATCGAATGGCGGTAAAGGGCGTCATAATCGGCAAAGCCATGGGCGGCGATGAAGCGGGCCATCTGGCTGGCAGCGGGGTCGGGCGGGGTCCAAAGCGGCATGGCGTCTCCGAAAGTGGCTGCGCGAAAATGCGCCCTTGCGGTGCTGCCTTCCATGCGTAGAACTACGTAGGTGCTTACGTAAGGCCCGCCCCATGACCCTCTCGGCCCGCGACTGCGAGCGCATCGCCTTTTTGCACGCCCCCCATGCCGTGCTGGTGCTGGCCGCCCGCATCATCCAGCGCGCCAGCCCCGAGGTGGAGGCCTTGTTCGGCTGGCGGCCGGAAGAGCTGATCCGCCAGCCGATCCGCCTGCTTTACCCCGGTCCGGTCGATTACGAGGTGATCGGCGCCCGCGCCCGCGCCGCGATGCTGCAAGACGCCGTCCACCACGACACCCGCTTCATGCGCCACAAGGACGGCCGGGCGATCTGGGTGGCGGGCAGCGGCAAGGCGCTGGATGCGGCCGACCCCGAGCGGCTGGCCGTCTGGACCTATCGCCCCGCCGAGGGCACGGCGCCGCCGGGCGCGCTGACCCCGGCCGAGACGCGCGTCGCGCGTTACCTGGTGAACGGCTTCACCAGCAAGGAGATCGCCCTGGCGCTGGAGTGTTCTCCCCGGACGGTGGAGGTCCACCGCGCGGCGATGATCCGCAAGATGAAGGTGCGCAACAGTTTCGAGCTGGTGCGGGCGCTGTTGACCCAACCCCTCGCGGGCTAATCCGCGGCGGCGAAATGCGCCATCTGATCGGCATGGGCCTTCTGGAAGGCGGGCCTTGCGGTCGCGCGGGCGACATAGGCGCGGCAGATGGGGAAATCGGCCAGTCCGTCGAAGCGGCTCACCAGCCGCAGGACATCGGCCATCAGGATGTCGGCGACGCTGAAATCTCCGACCAGCCAGTCGCGGTCGGACAGCACCCGCTCCATATGCGGCAGGCGGTGTTTGAAGAGGAAATCGGCGAAGAAGCTCCACATCGGGCCCTGGCCGACCTGACCCGAGAAATGGTGGAACGACCAGGGCTGGCTCGCCGCCTCGACCGAGGCCAGGGCCGCGAAAAGCCATTGCGTCACGGCGCTGCGTCCGGCGCGATCGGCGGGCATCAAGGCCGGCGAGAGCCCCCCGAGGTGCAACAGGATCGCGCCGCTTTCAAAGATCGTCAGGTCGCCGTCGGTCAGCCAGGGCACCTGGCCGAAGGGCTGGTGGGCGTAATGATCCGGGCTCTTGCCGCGGATCGGGGTGCTTTGCACGACATAGGGCAGCCCCGCCTCCTCCAGCGCCCAGCGGATGCGCAGGTCGCGGACATAGCCGCGGGGGGCGTCGGGCACCCAGTCCCAGGTGGTGAGGGTCAGCATCGGGGGGTCTCCTGTTCCAGGGCTTTGAAATAGCGGGCGTCGCGGGCGGCCTGGGCGCGGGCGATCTGAACCGCCGCCTCGGGCGTGACGGCGTGAAAGCGCAAGGGATCGCGGGGGCGCAGCTGCACCAGCGCCTCCAGCTCGCAATCCAGCACCGTGGCGATTTTCGGGTAGCCGCCGGTCGTCTGGTGATCGGCCAGCAGTACCGAGGGCACCCCGTCGCCCGCCACCTGGACCGACCCGCGGAGGATGGGCTCTGAGGCCATGTCGAGCGCCGCCTCCGGCGCGATACGGGGGCCCGCGAGGCGCATCCCCATGCGGTCCCAGGCCTCGGTGACCTTCCAGGGGGCGGTCAGCAGGGTCTCGACGGTCTCGGGGGCGAAAAAGCGGGTCTGGGGGCCGAGCGTCACGCGGATGTCATGGCGGGGCCGGGCCGCGACGGGGCAAGGTATGGCGCGGGGAAGCACGGGGCGGGCGTCGTCCACCTGCCACACCTGCCCCGCCGCCAACCGCCCCCCGCCGAGCCCCGACAGCGCATGGGTCGCCTGCGCGCCCAGCCATTCCGGCGCCTGCAGCCGCCCCGCGAAGGCCAGGCAGCACCAGCTGCCCCAGGGGCCGGGCCGGATCGCCAGCGTTTCCCCGGCCCGCAGCGTCGCCACGCTCCAGGCGCCGCGCTTTCCCAGGTGTTCAAGGATGAACCCGCCGCCCGCGACGGCATAGCCCAGCTCTCCCTCCAGGCAGGTCAGCCGCAACCCCCCCATCGAGACCTCCACCCCCGCCGCCCCCGCCGGATTGCCAAGCGCGAGATTGGCCGCCGTGAAGGCCCGCCGATCCAGGGGCCCCGAGCCCGGCACGCCGAAGCGCATCCGCCCCGGCCGCCCGGCATCCTGCACCGAGACATGCGGGCCGGCGAAATCCACCCTCAGCCTGGCCATGCGCCCTCCGCGATGCGCCGGAACCGCACCCTGTCGCCCACATCGAAGAGAAACGGCCTGTCCGCCTCCCCGGTCAGGATGCGGGTGGGCGAGCGGCCGATCACCCACCAGCCGGTCGGCATGGTCAGGGTCGAGACCAGGCATTGCGGCCCGGCGATCAGCACCGCGCCCGCCGGCACGCCCCGCACCGCGGCGGGTTTCCGCGGCATCTGCAGGGCCTGCGGCACGCCCGCGAGATAGGCATAGCCCGGCGCGAACCCATACATGAAGACCCGGTAGTCGCCCGCAAGATGCGCCGCGATCACCGCCTCGGGGCTGAGGCCCACCGCCTGGGCAACGGCGGGCAGGTCGGGCGCGTCCTCATAGCAGACCAGCACCTCGCGCGGGGTGCCCTCGGGCGTCGAGAAGGGGCGGTCGATCAGCCCCCTCGCATGGGCCGCGACCGCGGCATGGTCGGTCAGCCGCGGATCGAAGCGGATCATCAGGCTGGCATAGGCCGGGATCGCCTCGTGAAACCCCTGGAAAGGGTTCGCGGCCAGCGCGGCATCCAGCGCGAGGACACGGGCATGGATGGCCGCGTCGATCCGCTCGCCGAACTCGATCAGCAGGCCGTGTTCGGCCACCGGGGTGCAAAGGGGAAAGAGCCGCATCAGGGCAGGAAGGGGGCCAGGGTCACCCCCGCCGCCTGCAGCCTGTCGCGGATCAGGCGCGCCATGGCCAGCGCGCCCGGGCTGTCGCCATGCACGCAGACCGAATGCGCGGCAAGCGGGATCGGCGCGGCCCCCGCCACCGGCATCCGCCCGCTGTCGAGAAAGGCCACCAGGCGCGCGGCGGCCTCTTCGGCCGCGTGCAGCACCGCGCCGGGCTGGCTGCGGGGCATCAACCGGCCGTTGGGCAGATAGGCCCGGTCGGCGAAAATCTCGGAAAAGACCGCGATGCCCCTGGCCCGCGCCGCCAGCTCCAGCACCGTGCCCGAGATCGCCAGCACCGCCATCCCCCGCGGCAGAGCCTCCAGCACCGCCTCGGCCACCGCCCTGTCATCCGCGGCGAGGTTGGCCAGCGCGCCATGCGGTTTGACGTAAGCCACCTCCGCCCCGGCCAGCCGCGCCACCCCCATGAGCGCGCCGACCTGCGCCGCCACCATCCGCGTGACCTCTGCCGCCGCCATCGGGATCACCCGGCGGCCAAAGCCCTCCCGGTCGGCATAGCCCGGATGGGCGCCCACCACGACCCCCCGCGCGACCGCCAGCTGCAGCGTGCGATACATCACCTCCGGATCGCCCGCATGGCCGCCGCAAGCGACATTGGCCGAGGTCACCACCTGCAAGAGCGCCGCATCGGAGCCCATCTCCCAGGGGCCATAGCCCTCGCCCAGGTCGGAATTCAGGTCGATCTGCATCGGCTCCTCGGTCTGGCCCGCCAGGACGGCCCCGGCCCGGGCATGATAGGCCATGCGCGGGCGAATGCCATGCCCATGGCTGCGCGAAAATTCCCCCCGCGGCCCTTGACCTTCCCATGATGGGAAGCCTCATATCCCCTGTCGACCGCGCTTTTTCGACGGAGACCGCCATGACCCGCCCCCTCACCCTGCCCATCACCGGCATGACCTGCGCCTCTTGCGTCGGCCGCGTCGAAAAGGCGCTGGCGGCCGTTCCCGGGGTGGCGGGCGTCGCGGTGAACCTCGCGACCGAGAAGGCGACCGTGACCGGCCCGGCACTGAACCTGCCCGCGCTCGTCGCCGCGGTGGAGAAGGCGGGTTACGACGTGCCCTCCCTGCCCCTGGTGCTGGCGGTCGAGGGGATGAGCTGCGCCTCTTGCGTCGGCCGGGTGGAAAAGGCGCTGGCCGCGGTGCCGGGAGTCGAGACGGCGGCGGTGAACCTCGCGACCGAGCGCGCCACGGTGACGGGCCGGGCCGATGCGGCGGCGCTGATCGCGGCGGTGGCGCGGGCGGGCTATGCGGCGCGGCCGGTGACCGCCGCGACCGCCGACCGCAAGGCCGAAGAGCAGGCGGCGCTCGTCCGCGACGGGGCGCTGGCCGCCGCCCTGACCCTGCCCGTCTTCGTCATGGAGATGGGCGGGCACCTGGTTCCCGCCTTTCACGCCTGGCTGCATGGGCTGATCGGCATGCAGGGCGCCTGGATGCTGCAGGCCGCGCTGACGACCCTGGTCCTGGCCCTGCCCGGCCGGAGGTTCTTCGCAAAGGGCCTGCCGGCCCTGGCCCGCGGCGCGCCCGACATGAATGCGCTGGTCGCGGTGGGGGCGCTGGCGGCCTATCTTTACTCGCTGGTCGCGACCTTTGCGCCCGGGCTTTTGCCGCCCGGCACGGTGAACGTCTATTTCGAGGCCGCCGCGGTCATCGTGACGCTGATCCTCTTGGGGCGGCTTCTGGAGGCGCGGGCCAAGGGGCGCAGCTCTCAGGCCATCCGCCGGCTGATCGGGCTGCAGCCCCGCGTCGCGCGCGTTCATCGCGGCGGGGCGGTGGTGGAGCTTGACGTCGCCGCCCTGGTCCTCGGCGACCGGATCGACATCCCTCCCGGCGCGCGCATCCCCGTCGACGGAAGGGTGACCGAGGGCTCCAGCCATGTCGATGAATCCATGGTCACCGGAGAGCCGATGCCCGTCGCCAAATCCTTCGGCGCCGAGGTCGTGGGCGGCACGGTAAACCAGGCGGGCGCGCTGACCATCGAGGCGACGGCGGTGGGCGCCGATACGGTGCTGGCGCAGATCATCGCCATGGTCGAGGCGGCGCAGGGCGGCAAGCTGCCGATCCAGGCGTTGGTCGACAAGGTGACGCTGTATTTCGTCCCCGCGGTCTTTGCCGCGGCGGGCGTGACCTTCGGCCTCTGGCTCTGGCTCGGGCCGTCCTTCGGCTTGGCCCTGGTCAATGCGGTCGCGGTCCTCATCATCGCCTGCCCCTGCGCCATGGGGTTGGCCACGCCGACCTCGATCATGGTGGGCACCGGGCGGGGGGCCGAGCTTGGGGTGCTCTTCCGCAAGGGCGAGGCGCTGCAGCGCCTGCGCGATGCCCGGGTGGTGGCCTTCGACAAGACCGGCACGCTGACCGAAGGCCGCCCGGTGCTGACCGACCTGGAGCTGGCCGAGGGCTTTGCCCGCGACGCCGTCCTGGCCAAGGTCGCCGCGGTCGAGGCGAAGTCCGAACATCCCCTGGCCCGCGCCATCGTCGCGGCGGCAGAGGCGCCGCTGCCGCAGGTGACGGGCTTTGCCGCCTTGCCCGGCCAGGGCGTGCGGGGCGAGGTGGCAGGCGAGACGGTGGAGGTCGGCGCGGGCGACTGGATGGCGGCGCTCGGCCATGACATCGCGGGCTTTGCGGCCCCCGCCGCGCGGCTCGCCGCCGAGGGGAAGACGCCGCTTTACGCCGCGATCGGCGGCAGGCTCGCCGCGATGATCGCGGTGGCGGACCCGGTGAAACCCTCGACCCCCGCAGCCATCGCGGCGCTGCATCGGCTGGGGCTGAAGGTCGCCATGATCACCGGCGACAACCGCAGGACGGCCGAGACCATCGCGGCCCGGCTCGGCATCGACACGGTGGTGGCCGAGGTCCGGCCCGCGGGCAAGGTGGCGGCGCTGCGCGGCTTGCGCGCGCTGGGGCCCGTGGCCTTCGTCGGCGACGGGATCAACGACGCCCCGGCTTTGGCCGAGGCGGATGTGGGGCTGGCCATCGGCACCGGCACCGATGTCGCCATCGAGGCGGCGGATGTCGTGCTGATCTCGGGCAGCCTCGCGGCCGTGCCCACCGCCATCGCCCTGTCGCAGGCGACCATCGCCAATATCCGGCAAAACCTGCTCTGGGCCTTCGCCTACAATGCCGCGCTGATCCCCTTGGCAGCCGGGGCGCTTTACCCCGCCTTCGGGCTTCTGCTCTCGCCCATCTTCGCGGCCGGGGCCATGGCGGCCTCCAGCATCTTCGTCCTGGGCAATGCCTTGCGCCTGAAACGCTTCGGGAGGGTCTCATGAACATCGGCCAGGCGGCGGAGGCCTCGGGGGTTTCGGCCAAGATGATCCGCTATTACGAGGCGACCGGGCTGATCCCGGCCGCGGGGCGCAAGGCCTCGGGCTATCGCGATTACGACGCGGCCGATGTGCACCGGCTGCGCTTCGTGCGCCGCGCCCGCGACCTGGGCTTTCCGGTCGCGGTGATCGCCGAGCTGCTGGGCCTCTGGGCCGACCCCTCCCGCCACAGCGCCGATGTGCGCCGCATCGCCGCGGGGCATGTCGAGACGCTGCAAAGCCGCATCCGCGACCTGCAGGAGATGGTGGCGGTGCTCGACACGCTGATCGCCTGCTGCCATGGCGACACGCGGCCCGATTGCCCCATCCTCACCCGGCTGGAGGGCGCCGCATCTGCGCCAGAAGCCAACCCCGCAGCGCGTTGACCGGCCCCGGCGTCTTGGGCTTGCGCGGGCTGACGAGATAGAAATCGAGCCCGGTCCGCAGCTCGGTCGGCAGAACCTGCGCCAAGCGCCC
>CAMFIX010000006.1 GCA_945952425.1 uncultured Pseudorhodobacter sp.
CGCCGGTCCGCGCCGACCTCCCTGCCTCTGATGGCGGGCCATCGGGGCGGCGCGGGGTGGATCCCGGCCGAGGTGGTCTCGCAGTTTTCGGGCATGCGCGGCGGCCATGTCGTGCTGGATTTCGGCGCGGACGAGCTGCATCTGATGACGCTGACCACGACCGCGGGTCTGGCCGATCACATCCTGATCGCCTGAGGCGAGGCGGGCCCCGGGGCCCGCCTAGACGCCGCGACGGGCCCTGAGGGCGGCGCCGATGGTGCCGTCGTCCAGGTAATCGAGCTCTCCGCCGATGGGCACGCCCTGCGCCAGCGAGGTCAGGCGCAGGCCCGGCCCCTCGATGGCCTCGGCGATGTAATGCGCGGTCGTCTGGCCCTCGACCGTGGCGTTCAGGGCGAGGATCACCTCGGTGATCCGCTCGGCCTCGATGCGCTGCACCAGGGCGGGGATGCGCAGCTGGTCCGGCCCGACGCCGTCCAGCGCCGAAAGCGTGCCGCCCAGCACGTGGTAGCGGCCCTTGAAGGCGCGGGACCGCTCCATCGCCCAAAGATCGGCCACGGTTTCGACGACGCAAAGCTCGGCCGTGGCACGGGCGGGGTCGGCGCAGATCGGGCAGAGGTCGCTGGTGCCGATGTTGCCGCAGGTCTTGCAGTCGCGGGCATTCAGCGCGACGGTGGCCAGCGCCTGGGCGAGCGGCGCCATCAGCGCCTCGCGCCGTTTGAGCATGGCGAGGACGGCGCGGCGGGCCGAGCGCGGCCCGAGGCCGGGGAGCCGGGCCATCAGGTCGATCAGCGCCTCGATGTCGCGGGTGTCAGTCATGTCGGTCTGTCATGCGGCACGCGCCGGGGGCCAGCCCCCGGACCCCCGGGATATTTCTGGACCAATGAAGGGGAGGGCGGTCGGACGGCCAACGGTCGGGCGCGCGGTCATGTCTGTCAAACGGGCGCCCGTGCCTTTCATGGTCAGAACGGCAGCTTCATGTCGGCGGGCAGGCCCATTTCGGCCATGAGGCGCTGCATCTCTTGCTTGGAGCGGTCGGCGGCGCGGGATTGGGCGTCGCGGATGGCGGCGAGGATCAGGTCTTCGATCACCTCTTTTTCCGAAGGGACCAGGATGGCGGGGTCGATGTCGAGCCCGGTGACCTCGCCCTTGGCGGTGGCCCGCGCCTTGACGAGGCCTGCGCCGCTTTCGCCCACGACCACGATGCGGGCGAGGTCGTCCTGCAGGTCGGCCATCTTCGTCTGCATATCCTTGGCGGCCTGCATCATCTTGGCCATGTCGCCGATGCCGCCCAATCCTGCGCCGAGGCCCTTGAACATCCGCCGTCTCCCTTTGTTCCGGTCTGGATAGCAGATGGGGCGAGGGGCGGGAAGGGTCAAGGGGGGAGAGTCGGGGCGGCCGGGAAGGGGGGAGCCGGGGTAGCCCCGACCTACGGGCAGGGGGCGGGTATCGGTTGCGTAGGTCGGGGCCTGCCCCGACTCTCGGCCCGCCGCTCTCAGCCCTCTTCGAACGGGTCCCATTCGTCTTCGACCTCGGGCAGGGCGGCGGCCTGGGCCTGGGCGACGAGGGCCTCGGGCGGGCGGATCTCGGTGATCCTGGCGCCGGGGAAGGCCTGGAGGATCGCCTGCAGGAAAGGGGTCTCCAGCGCGCGGGCGCGGGCCTCGTGCAGGTGGGCGTCGCGGGTCTCGGCAATCGAGGGCGTGCCGCCGGAGGAGACGACCGAGACCCCCCAGCGCATCCCCGTCCAGCCCTGCAGCCGCTGCGAGAGCCTTGCGGCGAGGTCGGGGGCGGCCTGGTCGGTCGGCTCGAACTCGATGCGGCCGGGGGCATAGCGGGCGAGGCGCAGGTGGCTTTCGACCTCGACCAACAGCTTCATGTCGCGCTTTTCGCGGATGAGCGCCACGACCTGGTCGAAGCTTTGATAGAGCGTCTGCGCCTCGGTCTGCAGCGCCAGGGCCTGGGCGCCGGCCATCATCGGCGCGCGGGCGGGGGCACGGGTCATGGACGCATGGACGGGGCGGCCAAGGCCCGGGCCGCTCGAAGCCCCCCCGGCAGGGGCGCCGCCGGGTTGGGGCGTCTGGCGCAGGTGGCGCAGCAGGGTCTCGGGGTCGGGCAGGTCGGCGACATGGGTCAGGCGGATCACGGCCATCTCGGCGGCCATCATCGCATTCGGCGCCTGGGCGACCTCTTCCAGCGCCTTCAGCAAAAGCTGCCACATGCGCGACAGGCTGCGCAACGGCAGGCCCGCCGCCATCGCGGCGCCGCGGGCGCGCTCGTCAGGGGAAAGCGTCGGGTCTTCCGAGGCCTCCGGCGTGATCTTGGTGACCGAGACCCAATGGGTGATCTCGGCCAGATCGCGCAGGATCGCCAGCGGATCGGCGCCATCGGCATATTGCGCGGAAAGCTCGGTCAGCGCCTCCGGCCCCTGGCCCTTCATGATCATGTCGAAGAGGTCCATGACCCTTCCGCGGTCGGCCAGCCCCAGCATGGCGCGCACGGCCTCGGCCTCGACCGCGCCCGCGCCATTGGAGATCGCCTGGTCCAAGAGCGAGGTCGCATCCCGCGCCGACCCTTCCGCCGCGCGGGTGATGAGGCCAAGCGCGCCGTCGGTGATCGTGGCATTCTCGCCCGCGGCGATCTTGCGCAGGAGCCCCATCATCACCTCGGGCTCGATGCGTTTCAGGTCGAAGCGCTGGCAGCGCGACAGGACCGTCACCGGCACCTTGCGGATTTCGGTGGTGGCGAAGATGAACTTCACATGCTCGGGCGGCTCTTCCAGCGTCTTCAAGAGCGCGTTGAAGGCCGCGGTCGACAGCATATGCACTTCGTCGATGATATAGACCTTATACCGCGCCGAGGCCGCGCGGTAGCGCACCGAATCGATGATCTCGCGGATGTCGCCGACCCCGGTGCGGGAGGCCGCGTCCATCTCCATCACATCGACATGGCGGCCTTCGCTGATCGCCCGGCAGGCCTCACACTGAAGGCAAGGCTCGGTCGTGGGGCCGCCGGTGCCGTCCACGCCTGTGCAGTTCAGCCCCTTGGCGATGATGCGCGCGGTCGTGGTCTTGCCGGTGCCGCGGATGCCGGTCATCACGAAGGCATGGGCGATGCGGCCCGCCGCGAAGGCGTTCTTCAGCGTGCGGACCATGGCTTCCTGGCCCACCAGGTCGGCAAAGGTCTCGGGCCGGTATTTGCGGGCGAGGACGCGATAGGCGGGGTCGGTCATGGGGTCTTTCGGGGATTCGACAGATGGGTCCGGGGCTGCAGGTTAGGGCGGCGGGGGGGCAAGGTAAACCCGGGCGACGGGGGTTGAACCTTTACATATCTCGGGCAAGGTGGCGCCATGACACTGACCAACCGCCCCTTTGCGACGCTGCGCCTGGGCGACAGCGCGGAATATCGCAGGCTCGTCACCGCCGATGACCTTTACGTCTTTGCCGCGGCGACGGGCAATCACAACCCGATGAACCTGCCCGACCAGGATCTGGACGGCGATGGGCGGACCGAGAGCCGAGCTCCGGCGACCTTTGTCGCGGCCATGGTGGCGACGGTCCTGGGCAACCAGCTGCCGGGGCCGGGGACGCGCTATCTGCGGCAGGGGCTGGACTATCGCGGCGTGGCTTTCGTCGGCGACGAGCTGGTGGCGCGGGTGACGGTCACCGGGTTGCAGGACGGGGTGGTGCGGCTGGCGACCGTGGTCGAGGCCGGGGGGCGGGTGATTGCCGAGGGCGAGGCCGAGGTGGCGGCGCCCTTGCAGGAGATTTCCTTCGACGACAGCGGCTTGCCCGGGCTGGTGGTGCAGGGCCAGCGGCAGTTCAAGGCGATTCTCGCCCGGGCGGCGGGGCGCGCGCCGCTGCCCGTCGCGGTGGTCTGGCCGGAGGACGAGGCCTCGCTCGCCGGGGCGATGGCGGCGGCCGAGGCGGGGCTGATCCGGCCCTTGCTGATCGGCCAGGGGGTCGCGGCGCTGGCGTCGCGGCTGGGCCTGTCGCTGGCGGGGGCCGAGGTGATCGCGGCCGCGAGCGATGCCGAGGCGGCGGCACGGGCCGTGGCCCTGGTCCACGAGGGGCGCGCCAAGGCGGTGATGAAGGGCCATCTGCACACCGACACCTTCCTGCGCCCCATGCTGGCGCGCGAGACGGGCCTGCGCATCGGGCGCCGCTTGACGCATGTCTTCGTCATGGATGTGCCGGGGGTGGATCACCCGCTTCTGGTCTCGGATGCGGCGATCAACATTGCACCGGATCTCGCCACCAAGGTCGAGATCACCCAGAACGCCATCGACCTGGCCCGCAGCCTTGGCATCGCCCTGCCGCGGGTGGCGGTTCTGTCGGCGGTCGAAAGCCCGACGCCCGACATGCCCTCGTCGGTCGAGGCGGCAGAACTGGCGGCGATGGCGGGCGGGCGGATCACCGGTGGGGTGATCGAAGGGCCGCTCGCGATGGATATCGCGGTCGATCCCGAGGCCGCGCGGATCAAGGGGATGCGCGGGCTGGTCGCGGGGCGGGCGGATGTGCTGATCGTGCCGGGGATCGAGGCGGGCAACATCCTGGTGAAGCTCTTGACCCACCTTGGCCATGCCGAGGCGGCGGGATTGGTGTTGGGGGCGAAAGTGCCGGTGATCCTGACGAGCCGGGCGGACGGGACGCTGGCGCGGCTGGTCTCTTGCGCGCTGGCGGTGGTGCAGGGCTAAAAATTTTCGCACGAAAATTTTTGACCGCGCGGCGCCCTTTCTGTCGCATGGGCAAGCGGGATGCTCTGGGCTAGGGTGGCCGCGGGGAGGCAGGGATGCGGCTGGCGGCGATCACCGACATTCACGGCAACCGCGAGGCCTTGTCCGCGGTGCTGGACGATATTGCGGCGCGCGGCTGCGATGCGCTGGCGGTGCTGGGCGACGTGGTGGGCTATGGGCCCGACCCGGGCTGGTGCGTGGACCGCGTGCAGGCCTTGGGCTGCGTGGTGGTGCAGGGCAACCATGATGCGGCGATCCGGGGCTCGGGGGCGGATATGTCCGCCAATGCCAGGGCGGCGATCGACTGGACGCGGGGGCAGCTGACCTCTGCCCAGGCCGATTGGCTGGCGGGCCTGCCGCTGACGGCCGAGGTCGAGGGCGTCGCGCTGGTCCATGCCAGCGCCGAGGCGCCTGCCGACTGGATTTACGTGACCGGCGAGGGGCCCGCGACCGGCGCTTTCCGGGCCAGCCGCGCAAGGGTGACGCTTTGCGGCCATGTCCATGTGCCGCAGCTTTACTCGCTGGACCTGCGGGGGATCGTCGCGGGGATGCGGGTCAAGATCGGCCAGGCCATGCCTTTGCTGCGCACAAGGCGCTGGCTGGCGGTGGTGGGTGCGGTCGGCCAGCCGCGCGACGGCAGCCCGCAGGCGGGCTATGCCATCCTCGACACCGCGGCGGAGGAGATCACCTTCCGCCGTGTCCCCTATGAGTGCGGCACGACCGCGCTGAAAGTGCGCGCCGCGGGTCTGCCCGAGGCCTTGGCGCTTCGGCTGTTGGGAGGGGACTAGTGCGCAGACCGGAAAAGGGCCTGACGGTCGATGGGTTTACCTTGGGCGAGCAGCGTCACGAGGGCGGCTTTGCGACGATCTGGGCGGTCACCCATCCGCTTTACCGCACGCCGATGCTCTTGAAGGCGCCGAAGATCCTGGATGGCGACGACGGCCCGACCATCGTCGGCTTCGAGATCGAGCAGATGGTGATGCCGCGCCTTGTCGGCCCGCATGTGCCGCGCATCATGGGGCAGGGCGGCTTCGAGGGCCTGCCCTATATCGTGCAGGAGGAAATCCCCGGCCAAAGCCTGCAGGCGCGCTTCGACAAGGGGCCCTGGGCCTTGTCGGACCTGATCGAGACCACGGCCCGCATCGCCGAGGCTTTGGCCGCGCTGCATGCCCAGGGCGTGGCTCACCTGGACCTGAAGCCCGCCAATATCCTCGCGCGCGAGACCGGCGAGGTCGTGCTGATCGACTTCGGCCTTGCCCGCCACCGCGACCTGCCCGACCTGTTGGAGGAGGAATTCTCCATCCCCATGGGCACTTACCCCTATATCGCGCCCGAGCAGGTCTTGCGCACCCGGGGCGATCCGCGGTCGGATATCTTTGCGCTGGGGGCGCTCTTGTACGAGATGGCCACCGGCCGGGCACCCTTCGGCATGCCTGCCAAGATGAAGCATCTGCGGCGGCGGCTCTGGCTCGACCCCGTCCCGCCGCGCTTTCTGCGGCCCGAACTGCCGGAATGGCTGCAAGAGATCATCCTGCGCGCGCTGGAGGTCGATCCCGAGCGGCGCTATCAGACTGCCGCGCAGTTGCGCTTCGACCTGCAGCACCCGGGGCAGGTGGTCCTGACGGCAAGGGGGAGGAAGCTGCGGCCGGACGGTTGGCTGACGCTGTGGCGCAGGCGGCGCAAGGCGGCGCGGCTGACGCGGCTTGGCACCTCTTGGGCGCGGGCGGATGTGCCGATCCTGCTGGTCGCCGTCGATCTCTCGCCGGAGGGCGAGGCGCTGCATGCCCTGCTGCTGACCTGGGTGCGCCGGATGCTGACCCACCAGCCCGAGGCGCGGGTGGCGCTGGTCAATGTGATCCGCACGGCCTTGCTGGGCATCGACACGGGCGTGGACGCGGCCGGCGAGAACCGCCATGTCGCCCGGCTGGTGGCCCTGAAGACCTGGGCCGCGGGGCTGGACCTGCCCGAGGCGCAGCTGACCTTTCAAATCCTGGAAAGCGTCGATCCGGCGCAGGCGATCCTGGACCATGCAACCCAGGTCGGCGCCGATCACATCCTGATGGGCGCGCGGGGGCATTCGACGGCGCGGCGTTACCTCGGCTCGGTCTCGGCCAAGGTCGTGGCGGAAGCCGCGGCTTCCGTCACCGTGATCCGGGCCGGTTGACTTATGCCGCCCATGCGTCAGTCTGGCCGGATGGACAGGTTTCGGCATTGGGCAAGGCTGCCCGAGATTTATCAGGTCAGGGCCTCGGGCGATGGGCTTTGGGCGTTCTGGACGGCCAAGGGCGACCAGGCCGCGGATGTCTTCTGTGCGCCCGTCGCGGGGGGGCTGCCGGCGCAGCTGACCTTCGGGGTCGATCACCACGAGATCCGCGATGTCTCGGACGACGGGATGCAGCTGATCCTGGCGCAAAGCCGCAACGGGTCGGAGCATGACCACCTGCTGCTCTTGGACCGCCGTCTGGGCAACCGCCTGCGGCTGTTGACCCCCAAGCAAGAGACCCATTCGCTGTATGGCGGGGCGTTTTTCGAGGGTGGCGTGGTCTTCATGACCGACCACGATTACGCGAGCGGAGAGGGCGTTGCGGGTGGGGTGCTCTGGTGGCAAGACCTGGTCACCGGCGCCCGGCGCGAGCTGGCCCGGATGCCGCGGCTGGGGACGTCGGGCCCGCAGGTCTCGCCGGATGGGAAGCGGCTTTTGCTGAACGTCAGCGCGCGGGCGGCGGGGTCGGGGCAGGTCTGGCTGTGGGACGGCGCTTTGCGCGAGGTCTTTGCGCTGGGCGAGACCGAGAATTCTCGCGGCACCTGGATCGACGACGACCGCATCGCCATCGTCAGCGACCATCAGGGCCGCGACCGGGTGGGGCTTCTGTCGCTGACCGGCGGGATGGAGTGGCTGGGCGGCGAGCCCGACTTCTGTCCGCATGACATCGTCGCGGGCCATGGGCGCTGGGCGGTGATCGCGCATGACCACTCCCGCGTGCGGGCCTGGGAATGGGCGGGGGCTTGGGTGCCGGTCGCCAATCCCTCCTTGCGGCGGTCGTTCCTGCCCTGGGATGCGCTGCCCGATGGCTGGCTGGGCGAGGCCTACGATGCCGATGCCCCGCACGAGGTCTGGGCGGCGCAGCGGCTGGACCGCGCCGCGGGGCAGGGCCACGCCGCCCCCCGCGACTTCCGCTGGACGGCGCCCGATGGGGCCGAGGTGCAGGGCTGGCTTTACCTGTCTGACGCCCCCAAGGGTCTGATCGTCAAGGTCCATGGCGGCCCGACCTGGCATTCCGAGGATTGGTGCCACCCCTGGATCGGGTTCTTTCTGGATCAGGGCTGGGCGGTGCTGGACCCGAATTACCGCGGCTCCACCGGCTTTGGGCGCGCTTGGCGCGAGGCCATCAAAGAGCAGGGCTGGGGGGCGGAGGAACAGGCCGACCTGCGGGCGGGGATCGAGGCCGTGCTGGCGCTGGGCATCCCCCCAAGGGTCTGCGTGACCGGGGTCTCTTACGGCGGCTTCTCCAGCTTTTACGCGCTGACAAGGATGCCCGACCTGGTGCAGGCCGTCATCCCGGTTTGCGGCATGTGGAGCCTGACGCTGGATTTCGAAGCCACCGGCCAGGCGCATTTGCGGGATTATTCCATCGAGATGATGGGCGGCACGCCGGAAGAGGTGCCGGACAGGTATCTGAACGGCTCTCCGGGAAGTTTCGTTGCAAATGCCAGGGGGGCGGCCCTGGTGGCGCAGGGGCTGTGCGACACCAACGTGGCGCCCGACAATGCGAGGGCCGCGCTGGCCGATCTGCGCGCCGCGGGGCACCAGCCGGAGGAGCTGTGGTTCAAGGACGAGGGCCATGGCATCACAAGGCCCGGCAACCTGGAGACCTTCTTCCGCAGGGTCTCTGCCTTCCTGGAAAAGGTGTTCCCATGCTGAAGGGCTTTTTCGTTCCCGGGCCGCAGGACGATGGCGACGCGGTGACCGGCACCTATTACGAGACCGCCAGCCCCGACCCCGAGGCCGCGCAGGTCTGGGGCTATACCGACCGGATCAGCTATGCCCCCGGCGAAACGTTGGTGCTGCATGCCATGGGCAAAGGCCCCGCGCGGCTGCAGATCCTGCGCGACGGGATTGCGCCGGAGGTCGTGCTGGACCGCCCGCTGGAGGTCGCCTTTGCCGAGACGCCCCGGCAATGCTCTGTCACCGGCTGCGCCTGGCCCGAGGTCTTGCGGCTGCAGCTGCCCGACTGGCGCCCGGGGGTCTATATCCTCCGGCTGACCGTGCCCGGCCACCAGTCCGAACATATGTTCGTCCTGCGCGGGATCGCCGAGCTGACGATGATCCTCGCGACCGGCACCTGGTGCGCCTATAACGACTGGGGCGGCTCGAACCATTACCAGGGGATCACCGGGCCGCATGGGGTGGAGTTTGCCCCCGTGGTCAGCCTGCACCGCCCCTGGGCCAAGGGTTTCACCCGCTGGCCCGAGGATGCCCCCCGCATCCCGCATGCCTCGCCCCTGCTGACCCGCCCGCGCTATCCGCATATGGACTACGCCCGCGCCAAGGGGGTGTCGAAGAAATACGCCTCCTCCGGCTGGGGCGCCTTTGAACGCCCCTTTGCCCTCTGGTGCGAGGCGCAGGGCATCGCGCTGGGTTATATGACGCAGCACGATCTGCAGCGCGGGATCTTGCCGGGGACAAGGGCGGTGATCGTCGGCCATGACGAATACTGGACCTGGGAGATGCGCGACCATCTGGATGCCTGGGTGGACGGCGGCGGAGAGCTTGCGCGGTTCGCCGGGAATTTCTTTTGGCAGACAAGGCTCTCGGAGGATCTGGCGACCCAGACCTGCTATAAATACGACGCGCCGCGCAGCGATCCGACGTCCGATCCGACCCGGCTGACCAGCTATTGGGATCACCCCGGGGTGGGGCGGCCGGCGGTGGCTTCGCTGGGGTTGACGGGGTCCATGGGGGTTTACGCGGGGTGGAGCCGCTGCGCCGCCCATGGCTCGGGCGGGTTCGCGGTCTATCGGCCGGGGCATTGGAGCCTGCAGGGTTCGGGGCTGGGCTATGGCGATGTGCTGGGGGCGGCGTCGAAGGTCTTCGGCTACGAGGTCGACGGGGTAGAGCTGGTGATGCGCCAGGGCCTGCCCTATGGCGACGACCCGGGGCTGGTGGGCGATCTGACGGTGATCGCCTGGTCTCCGGCGACGACCTTGGCGCATGCGACGGGGCCGCATGACGAGGACAAGTTCATCGGCAGCCTGGATGCCGAGGAGGTGGCCTCGGTGGTCTATGGCGAGGTGACGCCCGAGACCTTGGGGCGGGCCAGCCGCGGAAATGGCTGCATCGCGGAATACCGGCGGGGCCGCGGCGCGGTCTATAACGCGGGCTCTTGCGAATGGGTGGCCGGGCTGATCGCCCGCGAGGCGCCGGTCGAACGGGTGACGCGGCGGGTGCTTACCGGGGTTTGGGCTTGAGGCGCTCCAGCGCCAGCACGGCCAGGCCCGCCAGCAGCCCCCAGAAGGCGGCGCCCACGCCGAAAAGGGCGAGGCCCGAGGCGGTGACGGTCAGGGTGATCGTGGCGGCAAAGCGCTGCGGCGGGGCGGCATAGGCGCCCGCCAGCGCTCCGGTCAGGGGGCCGAGAAGGGCGAGGCCGACGAGCAGCGTCAGGATCGCGGGGGGCAGGGCGTGCAGGACGCCGATGACCTCGGGCGAGAGGGCGGCGAGGCCGAGCCAGACGGCTCCGTAAGCGAGGCCGACCTTCCAGCGCTGGGTGCGGTCGGGGTGGACGTCCTCGCCCATGCAGATCGCCGCGGTGATGGCCGCCATCGAGATCGTATGGGCGCCGAACAGGGCGCCGAGGGCCGAGAGCCCTCCGGTGGTGATGAGCGCGGGGGCGACGGGGGGCTCGTAACCCGCGGCGCGGAGCGTGGCGAAGCCGGGCAGGTTCTGGCTGGCCATGGTGACGAGGTAGAGCGGCAAGCCGAGGCCGATGAGCGCCTGGGTCGAGACGGCGGGCAGGATCGGGGTCAGCTGCGGCAGGGCGAGGGGAATGGTGGGGGGCGCGCCCCAGAAGGCGGCGACGAGGCCGGTGGCCAGCGCGGCGAGAACCGCCAGTGCGGGGTTCTTCAGCCGCACCAGGAGGAAGACGCCCGCCATCGCCGCCGCGGTCAGCCCGAGCGGCTGGGCCGCCGCCATGCCCTTGAGGCAGAAGGGCAAAAGCACGCCGGCCAGCATGGCCGAGGCCACGGCATCGGGGATGCGGGCGACGATGGCTCCCAGCGGCCGGATGGCGCCGGTGGCGGCAATGAGCAAGCCGGCGAGCAGGAAGGCGCCCACCGCCTCGGCCATGGAGACGCCCTGGGTCGTGGCAATCAGCGCCGCGCCGGGGGTGGACCAGGCGAGCACGACGGGGACTTTTGCCCGGGTGGAGAGAAAGGCCGAGCCCGCGGCCTTGACGAGGCAGATGGCGGTGACCCAGGAGGCGGTCTGCTGCGGCGTGGCACCCAGCGCGGCGGCGGCGGCCAGCACGAGCGCGATGGTCGAGCCGAAGCCGACAAGCGAGGCGACCAAGGCCGCCGAGATCATGGAAAGCCGCATGCAAGCTCCTGTGGGCGTTGGCGCAGGAATGGCGGGCGGGGGAGGCCGTGTCAATCGGGGGCAGGTGCTGCCGACTGCGGCGGCGGGGAGAGTTTTCCGCGGGCAGCTCCGCCGACTGTGAGTGCAGCGCGGCGGCGACGCTCTGCCGACTGGACCGCCTGCGCGCGGCTCCATCCGCCTGTCCTGCCGACTGCCGGGCAAGCCTCTGCAGACGCCGCGAAACACGGCCGCCGCCGCGACACCCCGTCAGTCGGCGGAGCTGTGCCCTGGCCCCTGGCGCGGCGGGGGCAGTCGGCGGGTCTCTTCTTCGGGCTCGGACGCGGAGCGGTCCCAGCGCAACTGTCGCGGGAGGGCTCGCAGGGCGCGGCCCGCGGGGCGGCTCTGCCGACTGCGGGGTTCGTGCCACCTCGCCCGGTCGAAACCCGGCCGTCGCGGCGCAGTCTTCCCAGTCGGCAGGGCCGCGCCTCGGCCCCTGGCGCCGGGGGGGCAGTCGGCGGCCCCTGCCTTAGCCGAAATCCACGGTCACCGGGAAATGGTCCGACGCCGCCAGCACCGCGGCGGACAGTTCGGGCACTTTCGCCACGCCGGGGTCGTTGAACGGATGCCAGATCCGCCAGCGGGTGCTTTCGCGGAAGAGGTCGTGGGTGACCATCACGTAATCCAGAAGCGCCTCGAAGAAGCACTTGTGCTGCGGGTGCCAGAAGCGCGCGGTCGTGGGCGTCAGCCCGCCCCTCTGGTTGATCGCGAGGAAGGCATGCGGGTCGAACAGCCGCTTGGGGCGGGGTTCGGACAGGCCCATCACCAGCTCTACCCCAGAGGCGCCGAAAAGGCGTTCGTATTTGTCCAGCCCCGGGCCATCGTTGAAATCGCCCATCACCATCAGGCTGTCTCCGGCGGCGATATGGGTCTCGACCCGCGCCCTGATCCAGGTGCATTCCGCCAACTGCTTGCGCCGGTTGGCGATCGAGATCCTGCGGGCCTCGTCATGGCTTGTCGCCCCATGCGGTGCCTTGGATTTCGCATGGACCCCGATCAGCCGCAGATGCCGCAGCCCGGTTTCCACCGCCAGCTCCAGGGGCGGTTTGGAGAAATGCACGACCTCTTCCACCCCGTCGCCATCCATGTCGAGCCTGAGGCCGGTGTCGAAACGCGGCGCCTCGTGCAGGGGCGCGCCGCGGGCCAGCGAGGGGGCGCCTTGCGGGTCATGCCGCACCCCCATCGCATCGGGGTCGTAAAGGAAGGCGATCTCCTGCTCGGTCTCAGACGCGAAACCCACCACCGCCTTGCGGGCGCGCAGGCCGATCCGGGCGGCCAGGGTCTCCAGCGCCTTCACGGTCGAGCGGCGGGCGGATTGGTCGGGGGCCTCGATGACCATCACCCCATCGACATCCATCGCGCTGAGCACGATGCCGATGGCGCCCAGCTGCTCGGCGCGGGTGACGCCGTGGCGGGCCGAGGGCTCGGCATCCTCCAGCATGCGGCCCTGGTCGTCGAAGAGCGCGTTCATCCATTCGACGTTCCAGGTCGCGATGCGCATCGGGGCTCCTCAGGCCGCCCGCCGCTGGATTTCTTCCCAGGCGGCATTGACGGCGCGCATGCGGTCTTCGGCCAGCTGCACGGCCTCGGGCGGCACGCCGCGGGCGATCATGCCGTCGGGGTGGCTGGCGCGGACGGCGGCGGCCCAGGCGCGGCGGACCTCTTCCAAGGGCGCGCCGGGATCGACACCCAGCACCGCATAGGGGTCGCCCGGCACATGCCGCGCCCGCAAGGCGTTGAAACAGCGGCCATCCAGGCCGAAGATCGTGGCGACCTGCTGCAGGAAGGCCTCTTCGCCGGGGTGGAAATCGCCATCGGCCATGGCGATGTGAAAGAGCCCCTCCATCAGGTCGATCAGCACCTGCCTTTCGTTGGGGAACATGGCGGCGATCTTCCGGGCATAGGCGTCGAAGCCCGCCACGTCCTGCCGGGCGAGGTTGAAGACGCGGGCGGCGGCCTGTTCCTCTCCCTTGGGGATCAGGAAGATGCGGCGGAAGGCTGCGACCTCGTCGCGGGTGACCTCTCCATCCGCCTTGGCCATCTTGGCACCCAAGGCGATGACGGCGATGGTGAAGGCCACCGATTTCTCGGGCGGGCTGCGGAAGCGGTCGAACACCTCGGTCAGGCCCTGGCCGGTGGCCAGGGAGGACAGGGCTTCGACGATGCGCGACCAGATCGACATGGGGGAGAGTCTAGGGCCTGGCCGCGGGAAGGGAAAGCCGGGTTTCGGCCAGCTCCAGGCAGAGGCGCAGCACGTTTTCGACCGCCGCGGCATCGCGCCGGCGCAGGTGATCCAGCCAGAGCCCGTCCAGCGCCGCCATGATGAGGTCGGCGACCGGGGTGACATCGCCGGGACCAAGGGCAGAGAGCAGCGCCTCCAGCGTGGCGCGGTAGGTGGCGTAAAGCTCGGTCTCGGTGCGGGCGATCTCGGGATGCGAGAGCGCCGCCGACCACAGGTCGATGCGCATGCGCAGATGCGGGGCGGCCAGCATCTGGGGGGTGAAGCCCGCGCGGAGAAAGGCGGAAAGCCGGTCCAGCGGGGTCGCCTTGCCCGCCATGCTCTCGGCCTCGACCTCGTGCAGCTGGGCGGAGGCCAGACGGTAGGCCTCGGCCATCACCTCGTCGATGCTGGCGAAGTGATAGGTGATATGACCCAGCGACAGCCCCGCCTCGGCGGCGATCTTGCGGGCGGTCAGGGCGGCATAGCCGTCGCGCTGCAGGCAGGCGAGCGCGGCCGCCGCGATCTCGGCCCGGCGGTCGGAGCTGCGCGCGGTGGCGCGGCGGGGGGGAGAGGGGTTCGTCATCGGCTTCCTCTTGGCTTTTGCATTGGGGCAGTCCAGAAGGGCCCAAGTCAAGGAGACACCATGGTCGAACGGTTTTCTTTTCAGCGGACCGCCACGGATGGCAAGGCGCGGACCGGGGTGATCCAGACCCCGCGGGGCGAGATCCGGACGCCGGCCTTCATGCCGGTGGGGACGGCGGCGACGGTCAAGGCGATGCTGCCCGAGTCGGTGCGGGCGACCGGGGCGGACATCCTCTTGGGCAACACCTATCACCTGATGCTGCGGCCCACGGCCGAGCGAATCGCGGCGCTGGGGGGCCTGCACCGCTTCATGAACTGGGAGCGGCCGATCCTGACCGATTCGGGTGGCTTCCAGGTCATGTCCCTGGCCAACCTGCGCAAGCTGACCGAAGAGGGCGTGCGGTTTTCGTCGCACATCGACGGGAGCAAGCACATGCTCTCGCCCGAAAGGTCGATGGAGATTCAGAAGCTCCTGGGCTCCGACATCGTGATGTGTTTCGACGAATGCCCGGCCTTGCCCGCGGATGAAAAGACCGTGGCGGCGTCGATGGCCTTGTCGATGCGCTGGGCGCAGAGGTCGCGCGATGCCTTTGGCGACCGGCCGGGGCATGCTTTGTTCGGGATCATGCAGGGCGGCGTCACGCGCGATCTGCGTGAGGAAAGTGCTGCGGCCCTGACCGCCATCGGTTTCGACGGCTATGCGGTGGGCGGGCTGGCGGTCGGCGAGGGTCAGGAGGCGATGTTCGGCGTCCTGGACTATGCGCCCGGGTTCCTGCCGGAAGACAAGCCGCGCTACCTGATGGGGGTCGGCAAGCCCGATGACATCGTGGGCGCGGTGGAGCGGGGGATCGACATGATGGACTGCGTTCTGCCGTCCAGGTCGGGGCGGACGGGGCAGCTTTGGACGCGCCGCGGGCCGGTCACGATCAAGAACGCCCGCCACCAGAACGACCCTCGGCCCGTGGACGAGGCTTGCACCTGCCCCGCCTGCCGGAATTACTCCCGCGCCTACCTGCACCACGTCTTCAAATCCGACGAGATCATTGCCAGCATGCTGATGACCTGGCACAACCTGCATTACTATCAAGAGCTTATGCAGGGTCTGCGCGATGCGATCGCGGGGGGGCGGCTGGGGGCTTTCGTCGCAGGGTTCCATGCGCAAAGGGCGCAAGGGGATATCGAGCCGCTTTGATCCCATGAAAAACGCCCCCGGCGATGCGGGGGCGTTTGGGTCTTGTCTGGTGGTGGCTCAGGCCTTGCGCGACTTGCGACGCAGCGCGGCAAAGCCGCCGACGCCCGCCAGCAACAGCGGCAGGGTCGCGGGAACCGGAACCGCCGAGACGGCAGGCCCGGCCTTCCAATTGGCGGCGAGCTGGTTGCCGGTCACGTTGTCGGCGAACACGCAGGTGATGGCGCCCGACAGGCAGAACACCTCGTTGGCGCCGTTGTTCCACCAGCCGCCCGTGCCGGCCCCGGCCCAGGAGGTGGTCACGGCCCCGTTCGAGAAGAACCCGCCCGACCAGTTGCCGACGCTGGTGACCACGCCCGAAGCATCGGTCGTGAAGGAGCCGTAGATATCGGTGAGAACGCTGGACGTGGCCCACCAGCCCGACGCGCCCTCGACGCGATAGGACAGGAAGTTCGCGCCGCTCCAGGTTTGCGAGGCGGTCGAGGTGCCGCCGTTGTCCACCGTCAGCGTGGTCGTGATGACCTCGCCCACCACCTGGCCGGGGACCAGGCTTTGCGGGTTCAGGGTGGTTTGCCAGGTCAGGGCGACCGGCGCCGAAATCGCGGCTTGGCCGCAAAGGGCCAGGGCAAGCCCGGCAAGGATGTTCTTGAACACGAGACTCAACTCCACTGATGTACTTCGAGTCTTTATTACCTCAAAAACGGTTAAATTGCGATCTGCCTGCCCGTGATTTCCGGACTGTGCGGCTTTTGCAACAGCCCTGTCGTCAACCCCCCGTTCACCCTGACCCTCCCCCCGCCTTGCACCCGGCGGGCGATGGGTCCAGAGTGGCGGGGAAACGTGATCGGCCGGGGCATTGAAACCCCCGCCCCGATCCCCCAGATTGGACGAACGGGGAAGGCCTGTCGGGTTGCCGAAATCGGGACCAGGGCCTTCCTGCCGGAAAGGAACCGAGATGACCGAAAAATTGCCGCAAAGCTACCCGGTGCTGCCCCTGCGGGACATCGTGGTGTTTCCCCACATGATCGTTCCGCTGTTCGTCGGCCGCGAAAAATCGGTGCGCGCTTTGGAAGAGGTCATGGCCGACGACAAGCAGATCCTGCTCTCCAGCCAGATCGACCCTTCGGTCGACGATCCGGCGGTCGAGGGCATCTACAAGGTCGGCGTGCTGGCCAATGTGCTGCAGCTGCTGAAACTGCCCGACGGCACGGTGAAAGTGCTGGTCGAGGGCAAGGCGCGGGTGAAGATCACCGATTTCCTGCCGAATTCCTCGTTCTTCGAGGCGCGGGCAGAGCTTTTGGACGAAACCCCCGGCGACAGCGTCGCGGCCGAGGCGCTGCAGCGCTCGGTGGCGGATGAATTCGAACGCTACGCCAAGATCAAGAAGAACATCCCCGAAGAGGCGCTTTCGGCCGTGGCCGAGACGCATGAACCCGCGCGGCTGGCCGACCTGGTGGCGGGCCACCTCGGCGCCGATGTGGCGCTGAAGCAGGAAATCCTGGAAACGCTGGACGTCGCCCAGCGGCTGGAGAAGATCTACGGCCATATGCAGGGCGAAATGTCGGTGCTGCAGGTCGAGAAGAAGATCAAGTCTCGGGTGAAAACCCAGATGGAGAAGACCCAGCGCGAATACTATCTGAATGAGCAGATGAAGGCCATTCAGAAGGAGCTGAACGAGGGCGACGAGGGCCAGAACGAGCTTGACGAGCTGGAAGAACGGATCAAGGCGACCAAGTTCAGCAAAGAGGCGCGGGAGAAGGCCGAGTCCGAGCTGAAGAAGCTGAAGAACATGTCGCCGATGAGCGCCGAGGCGACCGTCGTGCGCAACTACCTCGACTGGCTCTTGTCGGTGCCGTGGGGCGTCAAGTCGCGCGTCAAGAAAGACCTGAACGAGGCGCAAAAGGTGCTGGATGCCGACCACCATGGCCTGGAGAAGGTCAAGGAGCGGATCGTCGAATACCTGGCGGTGCAGGCGCGCTCGACCAAGCTGAAGGGGCCGATCCTGTGCCTCGTCGGCCCTCCGGGCGTGGGCAAGACCTCGCTGGGGCGGTCGGTGGCCAAGGCCACGGGGCGCGAGTTCATCCGGATTTCCTTGGGCGGCGTGCGGGACGAGTCCGAAATCCGCGGCCACCGGCGGACCTATATCGGCTCGATGCCCGGCAAGATCATCCAGGCGCTGAAAAAGGCCAAGACGACCAACCCGCTGATCCTGCTGGATGAAATCGACAAGATGGGCCAGGATTTCCGCGGCGACCCGGCTTCGGCGATGCTGGAGGTTCTGGACCCGGAACAAAATTCGACCTTCACCGACCATTACCTGGAGGTGGAATACGACCTGTCGAACGTGATGTTCCTGACCACGGCCAACAGCTACAACATGCCCGGGCCTTTGCTGGACCGGATGGAGATCATCAGCCTCGCCGGTTACACCGAGGATGAAAAGCGCGAGATCGCCAAGGGGCATTTGCTGCCCAAGCAGGTTGCGGCCAACGGGCTGAAGAAGGGCGAGTTCGAGGTCTCGGACGCGGCTCTGACCCATGTGATCCGCTATTACACGCGGGAAGCCGGGGTGCGGAACCTGGAGCGGGAAATCGCCAAGCTGGCGCGCAAGGCCGTGACCGACATCCTCAAGGGCGCGACGAAGAAGGTCGTGGTCGACGAGGCCAAGGTCGAGGAATACCTGGGCGTTCAGCGTCACCGCTATGGTCTGGCCGAAAAGGAAGACCAGGTCGGCGTGGTGACGGGCCTGGCCTGGACCTCGGTCGGTGGGGAAATCCTGCAGATCGAAGCGCTGAAACTGCCCGGCAAGGGGCGGATGAAGACGACCGGCAAGCTGGGCGACGTCATGAAGGAAAGCATCGAGGCGGCAAGCTCTTACGTCCGCTCGGTCTCTCCGCAGCTGGGGGTCAAACCGCCGAAGTTCGAGGCGATGGACATCCACGTCCACGTCCCTGAAGGTGCGACGCCCAAGGACGGGCCCTCGGCGGGCCTGGCGATGCCCACGGCCATCGTCTCGGTCCTGACCGGCATTCCCGTCCGCAAGGATGTGGCGATGACGGGCGAGGTGACGCTGCGCGGCAACGCGCTGCCCATCGGCGGGCTGAAGGAAAAGCTGCTGGCCGCCTTGCGCGCCGGGATCAAGACCGTGCTGATCCCGGAGGAAAACGCCAAGGATCTGGCCGACATCCCGCAGAACGTGAAGGACGGGCTGGAGATCATTCCCGTCACCCATGTGCGCGAGGTGTTGAAGATCGCCCTGGTGCGTGCGCCGGAACCCGTCGAATGGGACGAGGCGGCCGAAGAGGCCGCGGCCCAGGCGGCCCGGGCGGCCCGGCTGGACGAGGCGCCCTCGAAAACGGCGCATTGAGCGTGAGCTGACCGGAAAAGGCGCCCCGACCCTGTCGTGGGCGCCTTTTGTTCACGATCGCTTGCTCGGACCTAGGCAAGAGATGCGAATCTCGATAGTTTGTCGCCAACGTTCCAACAATCGGACCTTGAAATGGCTGTAAAACCTAAATCTCCCCGCGGTCGTGCTGCTGCTGCCAAGGCGGCGGCCGAATCCGGCGCCCCCGAAGCCGCTGCCGAAGGCGCGGCCCCCAAGGCGGATGCCCTGCGCCTGAAGGCCTTGCTTGAGCGCGTCGGCGCCAAGTCGAGCGTGGCCAAGAAGGATGTGCGCGGCGTGGTCGAGGCGACGCTGACCGAGCTCGGCGCGGCGCTGGCCAGCGGCGAAGGTCTGAACCTGCCGGGCCTCGGCCACCTGCGCGTGTCGCGCAAGGGCGAGAAGGGCTCCGTCACGCTGAAGATGCGTCCGGCCGATGCCGATGCCCCGAAGAAAAAGGGCAAGAAGGCTGCAGAAGGGGGCGCCGAGGCTCTTGCGGACGCTGCCGAAGCGGAATAAGAACCCGCCACCGGGTCGCTAGCTCAGCGGTAGAGCACTACCTTCACACGGTAGGGGTCATTGGTTCAATCCCAATGCGACCCACCATGATACGAAAGGCGCACCTTCGGGGGCGCCTTTTGCATTCTGCCCTGGCCCCGAATTCTTGCCCCCGAATTTTCGCCGAAAATTCGAAGCTGCGATTTTTCGGCGAAAAATCGGGGTCGGTGCCTGCCCTTGCCACTGGGGCGGTGCTTCGCTAAACCCGAGCGGTCGGGTGGTTAGCTCAGTTGGTAGAGCGTCTCGCTTACACCGAGAATGTCGGCGGTTCGAACCCGTCACCACCCACCAATGGTTTCAAGGACTTGGGGCCCAGCCCTGCAAGATCTGCCTGGGTTCATCGAACCTGGGGCCTGTGACTTGCCGCCCACAGGGTCCAGAAAATGAACCACCGATTCATAAATTAACCTTCATTCGGGATTGCGTGCCGTCGCCCCGCCCCCTAGCCATGGGGCCGTCCCGGGCTGGCCGGGCCCCTCCTTTGCCCAACGGAACGCACCGATGTCCCTTTCCCTGCGCGGCCTGACCGCCGCCCTCGCCCTGGCTGCAGCCTCTGCCGCCGATGCCACGACGATCCGCACCGGCTTCGACGGCGCCACGCTGGACCGCAACGACGACGAAAGCACGGTGGCCGTCGCCCTGGGCTTCACCGCGAATTTCTTCGGCGTCACCGAGACCTCGCTTTACGTGAACAACAACGGCAATGTCACCTTCGCAGGCCCGGAATCGACCTATACGCCCTATGGCCTGACCGCGGTCACCCATCCGATCATCGCGCCCTTCTTCGCCGACGTCGACACGCGCTTCGTCGGCCAGCCCGTCACCTATGGCACGGGCGCGGTCGATGGCCATGCGGCTTTCGGGGTGAACTGGCTGGATGTCGACTATTTCAACGGCGCGCTCGGCCATAGCGCGCGCAACTCGTTCCAGCTGGTGCTGATCGACCGTTCGGACCTGGGCCTCGGCAATTTCGACTTCGAGTTCAACTACGGCGCCATCCAGTGGGAGACGGGCACGGCCGCCTCCAGCGGCGGCGATGCGGATGGGCTGGGCGGCAATTCGGCGCGGGTCGGGTTCTCGAACGGCAACGGCACCTCGTTCGAATTCGCGGGCTCGGGCGTGAATGGCGCCTTCCTCGATGGCGGCGCCAATGCGCTGGTGGCGGGCAGCAACATCGACCTGGCCGGGCGCTATCTGTTCCAGGTGCGCAGCGGCGCAGTGGTGAACCCGCCGTCCGAGGTGCCGGTTCCCGCGTCGCTGCCCCTGATGCTGGTCGGGCCGCTGGTTCTGGCCGGTCTGCGGCGGCGCAAGCGCGGCTGAGGCCTGTGCGCCACGGCACAGCGTTCCTGCGGCAGGGGCCGGGTGCAAACCTGGCCCCTTTCGCTTATCTTGGGGCAAAGGAGCCCCGACATGAGCTGGAACCCTCTTCTTGATCCGACGATTCCGATCGGCGACGCGGTCGATGCCATCGAGACCGTCATCGTCCCCCGCGCCCGCGACCTCGGTGGGTTCGAGGTGCGCCGCGCGCTGCCTTCGGGCCAGCGCCAGATGGTCGGCCCCTTCATCTTCTTCGACCAGATGGGTCCGGCGGAGTTCCTGACCGGCCAGGGCATCGACGTGCGCCCGCATCCGCATATCGGGCTGGCGACGGTCACTTATCTGTACAAGGGCCGCATCCATCACCGCGACTCTTTGGGCACCGATGCCTGGATCGCGCCGGGAGATGTGAACCTGATGACGGCGGGCATCGGCATCACCCATTCCGAACGCCAGGACCAGGCGCAGCGCCAGGCGCCGCACAGTCTTTTCGGGTTGCAGACCTGGCTGGCGCTTCCGAAGGCCGCCGAGGACGACCCGGCCGCCTTCTCGCATACCGTGGCGGGCGATCTGCCGCTGCTGCAGGGCGAGGGCAAAGAGGTGCGGTTGATTCTGGGGCAGGCCTGGGGCGAACGCTCGCCCGTCGCCACGGCGTCCGAGACGCTTTACGCCGATGTCGCGCTGGAGGCCCATGCCGCGATCCCGATGCCCGATGACAGCGAGGACCGCGGGCTTTACGTGCTGACCGGCGAGGTGACCGTGGCGGGCCAGGTCTTCGAGGCCGGGCGCATGCTGGTCTTCCGGCCGGGCGACCGGATCTCGGCCAAGGCGGGGGCATCGGGGGCGCGGGTGATGCTTCTGGGCGGCGCCACGATGGACGGGCCGCGGCATATCTGGTGGAATTTCGTGGCCTCCTCGAAAGAGCGGATCGAGGCGGCGAAAGAGGCCTGGCGCGCCGGCGACTGGACCCATGGCCGCTTTCACCTGCCGCCGGGCGACACGGGCGAGTTCATTCCGGCGCCCGACAAGTAACCCCGGCGTTCACGACATCGAGAGGCGCCGTTCCGCGGCGCTTTCGCCAATTAACCAGCTTGCTTTGTGGTCAAAGCGGCGCATTCTCCGCTCACGCGCGCCCTTTGGGGGCAGCGGGTTGGGATCGAGGAGATTGGGATGGCGAAATTCACTTACACGGCCGCCGCGGGGGCCTATGGCGCGCTGATGGTGCTGGACGACAGCACGCTGGCGCTGGTGCCGGGCACGGTCAGCGCGACGGGCTTCACGATGAAGGACGCCTCGGGCGCCAGCGTCACGGTGACCGGCACGGGGCTGACCTATGGCGTCTCGGGGCTGACGGGGGGCACGGTCACCAGCCTGGTGCTGAAGAACAGCGCGGGGGCCGATCAGCTGGACGTGACCAAGCTGAAGCTCGACGCCTCGATTCTGTATCACATGGCGGTCGTTTCGGGCTGGGACAGCGATGCCGTGGTCGCGCTGATGACGGGCAAGAGCGACGTCATCAAGGGCAGCGCGCTGGGCGACAACCTGATCGGCGGGGCCAAGGGCGACCATATCTATGGCGGCGGCGGGGCGGACCATATCTTCGCCATGGCGGGCGACGACACGATTTCGGGCGGCGGCGGCGCGGATGTGTTCTTCTTCAACAAGACCGGCGACGGGCATGATGTCATCACCGATTTCACCGATGCCGGCACCGCGGCCGACGACCGCATCGCCATCAGCAAGGCGGCCTATGCCAGCATGGTGGTGACCGAGGATGCGACGGGCGTGCTGCTGACCTTCTCGGGCAGCTCCAGCGTGCATGTCGACGGCTGGCATGCGGCCCTGGTCGGCATCGACGACTTCCTGCTCAGCTGAAGTTTTTGCGGAGAAAGGCGACAGGGGCGCCGATGCGCCCTTGACGCCCCCCGCGGGCTTCCGTAATACCGCGCCACGTTCGGGCGACCGTCTTGCGGTGGTAGCTCAGTTGGTTAGAGTACCGGCCTGTCACGCCGGGGGTCGCGGGTTCGAGCCCCGTCCACCGCGCCACTTCGTCAAAAGGCCCTCGCAGGAATGCGGGGGCCTTTGGCGTTTCGGGGCGCCGGCACGGAATTGTTTCAAAGCCCGCGCAGCCCGGACGAAAGGCCTGCGCCACACGGTTCCGCGAGCCCCGCGCCGCGCGGCGCTGAAACACTTTGCCCCTTTGAATTCCTTGACGAAAACCCGCGCTGTGCGGCGGTTTTCTCACGTGGCTTCACGGGGTTTGACGGCGTGGTGAAGCACGGGAAATCACCGGCCTGCACCTCTCTGTGAGCCCCCCTTCGCGCAGGGTTCGTCTGGGGCTATCAGGTTCGGGCAGGCCGCAGCGCCGTTCGGGAACTCACCGGGTTGGCCGGAAACCGACAGGACGGAAGCGGAGTGGACTGCAGGAATTTCGGGATGCGCCGGCGGCAGATCCGGGCACCCGTTGCGGAGACAAAGCCATGATGAAGAAAATCCTTCCCGCCCTGATCGTTGCCGGCCTGACCTTCGGCGGCGCCGCCTTCGCCGGCACCACCGCCACGACCGCCCCCGCGGCGACCGCCACCACCGCGACCGCCCCGATGAAGGTCTCGGCCCCGGCCAATGTCAGCGGCGCGATCAAGAAGATCAACGCCAAGCACATGTATATCGTGCTGGACAACGGCAAGCGCTATCACCTGCCTTCGGGCTTCGACATGTCGGGGCTGAAGGTCGGCGAAAAGGTCACCGTGACCTACACGATGAAGGGCAAGCTGCACGAGGCGAGCGCCGTCAAGGCCTCGTGATCCCAAGGCGTCCAGGCGCCGAACCATGGTTTGGAAAAGAGGGTCCGCAGGGGCCCTCTTTTTCGTTTCCGATCAATGGGTTTCATCAGGTAACGCTTTGGTGAAGCACGAAAAATCACCGCCGTGCACCCTTTTGTGAGCCCCCCTTCGCAGATGAAAAACGCCGGTGTATGCCTTGCCTCGTCCCCGGACAGAGCCTGCCGGGCGGTCGCAAGATCGCCGACGCGACAGGCCCGGCGCTTCGGGGGTTGAATGGGGTGCCCAAGCAGCGGACCCCGAAAATTGCGGAGCTTGAACATGCGTTCGAACCTTCTTTCCCTCGCCCTGATCGCTGGCATCGGCTTTGGCGGTGCGGCCTTCGCGGCCTCCACCGACACCACCGGCGTGGTCAAGTCGATCGACGAAAAGACCATGACCCTGACCCTGGAAGACGGCTCGGCCTATGTCCTGCCGAAGGGCTTCGACGTGAAGACGCTGAAGGTCGGCGAAAAGGTCGTTGTGAGCTGGGAAGCCAAGGGCGACGCCAAGGACGCTTCGGCGGTCAAGGAAGCCAAGTAAGCTTTCGCGCATCGCGCAAGGAAACGGGGGCCCCAGTGGCCCCCGTTTTCATTTTGCCGACCCTGTCCCGTTTCACAGCGCCGTCCGATAGCGGATATGCCCGTCATACTCCGATAGCTGGTCGTAAAGCGCGCGGGCGGCGTGATTCGTCTCTTCGGTGTGCCAATAGATGCGGTGCCAGCCGCGGGCCCGGCCGATGGCCTTCAGATCCTCGATCAGCGCCCGGCCCAGCCCGTGGCCGCGGGCCTCGGGGGCGACGAAGAGGTCTTCCAGATAGACATCCTCGCCCATCACCCAGGTCGAGGCATGGTGCAGGTG
>CAMFIX010000007.1 GCA_945952425.1 uncultured Pseudorhodobacter sp.
CCGGGGCGATGCGGTGGAACTGGCTGAACGAGCGTTCCAGCCAGTCGGCGAGATGGGCGCCGCGGCCCCGCAGCGCTGCGATGGCATTGGGATGGGGGTAAAGGTCGAAAACATGCCGCCGGGTCAGCTGACCGGCATGGACATGGGTGAAATTCTCCGGCCCGCCGCGGCCGCCGGAATGGAAGGGCGCCGCGACCGAAACCACCGGCAGGTCGGCATGGGGCCCGCCTGCCAGCTGGCGGCGCACGTAATCGGCCTGCGCCCGCGCCACCAGCCGCACCGGGGCCGCCGGCGCCACCATGGCAAAGAAGGAATGGATCGGCATCGCCGTCCGCCCCACCGTCTCTTGCGCCCAATCCAGCGTCGCGCGATGGGCGGGTTCGGCCAGCGAGAGGATCTCGGGGTCCGACCGGGTCAGCGCATGCAGCCGCCCGTCGTCCGACCGGCAGGCGATGGCGCGCAGATGCGCCGTGCTGCGCTCGACCTTCCAGGCGCCGTCGTGGCACAGGCCAAGGTCGATGACGCCGAGGTGAGAGCCGAAGAAGCCCGGCATCACCACCGGCTTGCCATGGATCATCCCCGACAGCGGGTCGATCCCGGGCGAGGGGGGATAGCTCGCCGAGGGGAAGGCCTGGTGGGTGTGGCCCGCGACCAGCGCGTCGATGCCGGGCAGCCGGGCCAGGGCGGCGGTCGCATTCTCCATCATCGGCTCCGACTCCGATCCGCCGATGCCGGAATGCGACAAGGCGATCACCACATCGGCGCCCTCGGCCCGCAGCAGGGCGACGTGATGCGCCGCCGCCTCCAGGATGTCGCGCACCTCCATCCGGGCATCCAGCGCCGCGCGGTCCCACTGGATGACCTGCGGCGGCGCAAAGCCCAGGATGCCGATGGTCACCGGATGCAGCGCGCCCTCGGCATCCGGCAGCTCGCGCCGCAGCAAAAGCCGGGCCGAGACGATATGGCTGTCCTCGCCCGGATGCGCGCCCTTGGCGGTCAGCATGTTGGAGGAGACGACCGGAAAGCGGCATTGGGCCAGCGCCTGGGCCAGCGCCTCCAGCCCATGCGAGAATTCGTGGTTGCCCAGCGTCGCCGCGTCATAGCCCAGCGCATTCATCGCCGCCACGACCGGATTGGCCCCGCCGGGCCGGGTCTGCACCTCGGCCATCGGGCTGCCGTTCAGGAAATCGCCGTTGTCCAACAGCAGGGCGCCCGGCATCTCGGCCCGGGCGCGGCGGATCAGGCTGGCGGTGCGCGCAAGCCCGCTGGAGGGGCTGGGCCGGTTGGCGTGGTAATCCCAGGGCAGGACATGGGCGTGCAGGTCCGAGGTGGCAAGCAGGCGCAGGGTGACTCGCGTGGTGCAATCGCAAGGCCGCACCGCCGCCTTCTGCGGCGCGCCCTCGCTGCGAGCGAATCCCTGGCGTCCCTCGTTCATGGCCCGTCGCAACCATAGGTTGTGTCGAACCTCAAAGGTGTTCCACCAGATGAGCCCTGGTCACACATGGCAGCCTTGGTCCTTCGCGCTATCCCTAGGCCCGGGGCTTGCGTCCGGGCCGGTCCTTTTTACAGTCCAATTCCTTTACCGCTGCAACACGTTCGCACATATGTCTTAGTCTTTTCAACCTCTGGTGGCAAAACTGCCGCAATTTCGGGGGCTTCCCCGGTTCCCCTCCGCCCGCGAAACTGGCATGAAACGGGAAAACGGAGGCGCAGATGCGGCTGGGCGAGACGGTGACTTTCGGCGGGTCGGGGCTGGACCGGGCGGGCGCGCTGCGCGAGGGGGCGGCGGCGCTGTGGCCGCGGGCCGGGGTCATCGCGCTTTGGCGCGGCCGGGTGCTGCTGGACGGGGCGGGGCGGCTGGTGCGGCTGGCGCCGGGCCATGCGCTGGCGGGCGATCCGGCGACGGCGATCTTCCTGGGCGAGCCCGAAACCCCGGTCTTCGCGCAGGATCTCTCGGCCTGGGAGCCCGAGACGGCCATCGCCCCGCAGGGCTTCATGGACACCCAGGTGCAGCGCCACCCCGACTTGGACCCCGACTGGGGGTTCCACGAGCTGCGCGCCGTCATGGCGGCCCTGACCCCGCGCGAGGCGGAACTCGCCGCCACCGCCCGCGCGCTGATGGAATGGCACCGGACCCATGGCTTCTGCGCGGCTTGCGGGGCGGCTTCGGTGGTGATCCTGGCGGGCTGGCAGCGCTCTTGCCCGGCCTG
The DNA here is from genome assembly GCA_945952425.1 of uncultured Pseudorhodobacter sp. Classification (GTDB taxonomy): domain Bacteria; phylum Pseudomonadota; class Alphaproteobacteria; order Rhodobacterales; family Rhodobacteraceae; genus Stagnihabitans. Next base: position 2,211 of record CAMFIX010000007.1, read on the forward strand.
CGGCGCGCAGCACTTCCCGCGCACCGACCCGGTGGTCATCATGCTCATCACCCATGACAACCGCCTGCTTCTGGGCCGCAACGGCAACTGGCCCGAGGGGATGTATTCCCTGCTGGCGGGCTTCATCGAGCCCGGCGAGACGGTGGAATCCGCCGTCCGCCGCGAGGTGCACGAGGAATCCGGCGTGCGCGTCGGCCGGGTCGACTATCTGACCTCGCAGCCTTGGCCCTTCCCGGCCAGCCTGATGCTGGGCTGCCGGGGCGAGGCGTTGAGCGAAGAGATCACGCTGGACCCCAACGAGCTGCAGGACGCGATCTGGGTCACCCGCGAAGAGCTGCTCTCGGCCTTCGCCGGTACGCATCCCAAGATCAAACCCTCGCGCAAGGGCGCCATCGCGCAGTTCATCATGAGCCACTGGCTCTCCGACACGCTCGATTGACCGAATCTCCGCCCGCCTTTACTTTGATATAAAAGGGAGGCGATTATGGCGGTTCAGATTCTGGTCGGCACGACGAAAGGCGTCTTCATCCTGCAGGACGGTGGGGTGAAAGGCCCGCTCTGCGACGGCTGGCCGATCAACCATGTGATCGCCCATCCCTCGGGCCGGATTTACGCGGCGGGCGGCGGAAGTTTCCACGGCGCGGGCATCTGGCACTCGGACGATGGGGGCGACAACTGGACCCTGGCCAAGCTCGCCTCGGGCATGGCTGACGAATGGTTCGCGCCCGAGGCCCCGAAAGCCGCCTATACCGGCCAGGTCGAGACCTTCTGGTCGCTGGGGCTGGCGGGCGACAAGGTGCTGGCCGGGGCGAAACCGGCGAACCTGTTCGAATCGACCGATGGCGAGACCTGGCGCCTGCAGGACGGCCTCGCCACCCATCCCGGCCGCGAGGACTGGTCGCCTGGCGCCGCGGGTCTGGTGCTGCATTCCATCGTGGCCGATCCCAAGCGGCCGGAAAAGTTGTGGGTCGGGATCAGCTCCTCCGGCGTCTTTGCCAGCGAGAACGGCGGGGCCAGCTGGGAGGCCCGCAACCGCGCCAGCAATGCGCAGCACCACGGCCACAACCATGACCCCTCCGAGATCGGCCATTGCGTCCACAACATGGTGCGCGCGCCGGGCGGGGGCGACCTGCTTTATCAGCAGAACCACCATGGGGTGTTTCGCAGCGAAGACGGCGGGCGCAGCTGGAACGACATCACCCAAGGCCTGCCCTCGACCTTTGGTTTCCCCATCGCCGTCGATCCGACCGATCCGCGAAAAATCTGGACCGTGCCGCTGAATGGCGACAGCGAGGGGCGCTTTCCGCCCGGCGCTTCGGCCGCGGTCTGGCATTCGCGCGACGGCGGGGCGACCTGGGAGCGGCAGGGCAACGGCCTGCCGCAAGAGAACTGCTTTTTCACCGTGCTGCGTCAGGCCATGGCGACCGACCCGACGGGCGGGGTCTATTTCGGCACCAACACCGGCAGTCTCTTTGCCACCCAGGACGGCGGCGCCAGCTGGCAAGAGCTGGCGCGCCACCTGCCGCTGGTCACCTCGGTGGAAACCCGGGTGGTCTAGTTCGCCCGGCGCCCCAAGGCGGCAAGGTCGATGGGCTCGGGCTCCTTGGGCTTGGGGCCGTTGACGATCACCGGCAAAAGCTCGGCGCCGGTGGCGGAGGGGCCATGCACCTCGGTGGGCTCGCGCCAGGACAGCGTGTCGAAACCGCCGCAATTCTCGCAGGTCGGGCCCCAGGCGGAATGCACGGCCTGGCACTTGTCGCAGCACCATTGCGGCCCGCGCGAGGCGGTCAGCGCCTTGGACAGCCAGCCGCGCACCGTCGCCTCGTCGCCGCCCTCGCCGCGCTCGATGGCGGCCATGATGGCGAGGTTGCGCTGGGTCGGCTTGGTGGTCGCAAGGTCGCCGAGCGCGCGCCGCGCCGCCGGGAAATCCTCGGCGGCAATGCAAAGCTCGGCCAGAAGCTGCATGGTTTCCGGGTTCTCGGGATGCAAAGCCGTCAGCACGCGGAAGCGTTTGACGCGGGCCTCGGGGGTCTCTTCCGGCTCGATCTCGGCGAAGGCCGCGGCCAGGTCGGGATGCGGCCGCGCCTCCCAGGCCTTTTTCAGGACACGGGTGGCGTTCTTCTTGTCGCCCTTGGCGATATAGCTGCGGGCGGCCATCGCCGCCGCCGGGATCAGGTCGGGCGAGGCCTTGTTGGCCGCAATCGCCGCCTCTTGCGCCTCGATGCTGGCGGTCTCATCCACGACCACCTTGGCCTCCTGCAAGGCCATCACCGCATCGCGCCTGCGCCAGACCTCTTTCGGCAGAACCCCCGCCCGGGCCTGCGCCTGCAAGGTCGCCCGCGCGCCCTTCCAATCCGCCGCACCCGATTGCAGCTTCAGCAGCACCTCCTGCAGGGCCGGGTCTTTCGGCTTCAGCTCGAAGGCCTTTTCGGCGAGCTTCAGCGCGGTGTCCTTATCCCCCTCGACCAGCTTCTGGTTCAAAAGCCCGCGGATGCCGATGAACCGCGTCCGCGGATCGGCGAGCAAGGCCTTATAGGCGCCCTCGGCCTTCTTGGCATCGCCCGAGACCTCGGCGGCCTGCGCGGTCAACAGGTTGGTCAGCGCGGGCATATCCAGATAGCCCTGCGCCCGCTGCGCCTTGATCAGCGCCAGCCGACCCTCGCCCGCCGCCAAAGCCAGCATCCCGTCAGCCAGGGCCTGGAAGCCCCGCCGCTCGCGGTCGCGGTCCAGATAGCGGCTGATCGCGGTTTCATCGCCCGAAAAGAACCGGATCACGGCGACGACCAGCCCCAGGGCTTTCATCACCAGCCATCCGGCCAAAGTCAGCAGCAGCACGGCAATCGCCAAAGGCAGGGGCCTGAGCGAGATCTCGTAACCCGCGAAAGACACCCGCATGACCGCGTCGGCCTGCAACAGCAGGTCGGCGCCGAAGGCCAGGGCCAAAACGACGACGACAAAGAACAGGATGCGAAGGAGAGACCAGAGCATGAGCCTACTCCATCAAGGGTTTCAGCGCGGCCTCGGCATCCAGCCGCAGCTGTGCATCCGCCATCCAACCGGCCATCGCAGTCTTGCCGGCCTCGGGCAGGCCCGCCAGTTCGGCCACCGCGCCCGCCACATCGCCCTTGGCCAAGGCCGCCTCGGCGCGGGAGAGCACGGCATCGGGGTCGGTCCCCTCTTGCGGCGTCAGGGCCCGGGCGCCTGTCTGGGCGCGCAGGAAGTTCTTGACCCGGTCCGACCAGCTGGCGCCCATGTCGGCCTTCAGGCTCGCCTCCAAAGCGGTGCGGGCGGCATCGGGGAAGCTCGCCTGCAGGGCGGGCAAGGAGGGCAATCCGGTCGCCGCATGTTCGGCCAGAACCTGCGGCAGGTCGTTCAGGTCCACCACGGCCCGCACATAGGGCGCGCCGGAATCCAGCGCCGCGGCGACCTGGCGCAGCGCCGCCTGCCGCACACCCGTCGCTGCGGTCTCTTTCGCCTGGGCCTCGATCTGCGCCAGCTTGTCGGCGGTGGCCTTCACCTGCGCATCCAGCTGCGCCTGCACTTGCGGCGAGACCACCCCGGCGCCTTGGGCCTTCAGGGCCTCGATATCCGCCCGCAGGCCCGCCAGCGCGGCAGGGTCGGACGAAGCCCCCTGCGCCGTCGGCCGCGCCTCCAGCGCGGTCAGCCGGGTTTCCAACTGGCCAAGGTCGGGGGGCGCGGCGGTCTCCAGCTTGGCCACGCGGTCCGCCAGCCCGTTGGAGGCCGCGATCTGGCCCTGCAGCTCTTTCACCTGGGCGGTCAGCGCCTGCACCTGGGCGATGGCCTCCTTCAGCCCGCTTTGGTCGGTCGCTTGCAGCGGCCAGCCCTGCGGAACGACCTGCGCGGCGCCGAAACCGATCACGGCGGCAACCACCCCCCCCAGCACCAGCCAGACCGGGGAGCGGCGCGGCGCCACGGCGGTCGGCACAGGTTCGGGCTGGGCCTCGACCTTCGGCGGTTCAACGATCTCGATCACCTCGGGTTCGGGCATGGCGTCCTCCTGCTTCCCCCCTAGGTAATGCCGCCTTGGCCCAAGCTTCAAGCCAAAGGGCGGCTCTTCAGCGCCTGAAGCACGGCTTGCAGCATGGAATCGCCATCCGGGCGGGCGGCGATCAGGGGGACAGGGTCCAGCGCGGCCCCCGCCTTGGCGACCGCGGGCGACATGGCGACCAGCCGCAAGGGAGCGGTGGCGGCGATCCGCTGGCACTCCGCCGCCAGGATTTCCGCGGTGCGAGGGGAGAAAACCGGCGCGATCACAAGGGCTTGACCGCCGAGCAGCGCCTGCGCCTCTGCCGTCAGCGGCTGTTCGGCCTGCACATAGCCCACGACCTCGGCGCAGGGCAGCCCCGCCGCGGTCAGCCGCGCCGCGATCTCGCCCCGCGCCTCCTGCCCCCGCAGGTGCAAGAGGCCCCCCGGCCGCCGCGACAGAATCAGCGCGACCAGCACCTCGGCATCTCCGGCCGCGCTCAGCGCCTGGAACCCCAGGCCCCGCGCCACCTCCGCCGTGCGGTCGCCCACGCACCAGGCCTCGCCGCCCAGCCCCAGCCGCCCGGCAGCCTCGGCCCCGGTCTCGGATGTCAGGATCAGCGCCTGATGCGGCGGCACCACCGGCGCCAGAAACCGCGGTGCGATCAGCGGAGAGATCACGCAGGGTCGCGCCAACCGCGCCGCGAACCGCTGCGACTGGGCCTCGGGCCGGGTCAGAAGGATCGGGGGTTGTTGTGCCGCCATGCTTTGGGTGTTACCTGCTGGGCACCTGTGAAACAAGGACGCCCATGGCCCCGCTGACCTTCCTTGGCATCGAGAGCAGCTGCGACGACAGCGCGGCGGCCGTCGTGCGCTCGGACGGGACGATCCTGGCCTCGGTGGTCGAGGGCCAGGCGGCGCTGCATGCGCCCTTCGGCGGCGTGGTGCCGGAAATCGCCGCCCGGGCCCATGCGGAAAAGCTGGACGGCTGCGTCAGCCGTGCGCTGGCCGAGGCGGGGGTGAGCTTGGGCGACCTCGATGCGGTCGCGGTGACCTCTGGCCCCGGGCTGATCGGCGGGGTTCTTTCGGGGGTGATGCTGGCGCGGGGGATCGCGGCGGCGACCGGGCTGCCGCTGGTGGGGGTGAACCACCTGGCAGGCCATGCGCTAACGCCGCGGCTGACCGATGGGCTGGACTTTCCCTATCTGATGCTGCTGGTTTCGGGCGGGCATTGCCAATTCCTGCTGGTCAGCGGCCCGGGGAGCTTCCGGCGCCTCGGTGGCACGATCGACGACGCGCCGGGAGAGGCCTTCGACAAGGTGGCCAAGCTCCTGGCCCTGCCCCAGCCCGGCGGCCCCCCGGTCGAGGCCGAGGCCGCGACGGGTGTGGCGCGTTTTCCCTTGCCCAGGCCCCTGCTGGACCGCCCCGGCTGCGACATGAGCTTCTCTGGCCTGAAGACCGCCGTGTTGCGGACGCGGGATGCGCTGGTGGCCGAACATGGCGGGCTGCGGCGACAAGACCGCGCCGACCTCTGCGCCAGCTTTCAGGCGGCGGTGGCGGCGGTTTTGGCCGAAAAGACCCGGCGGGCCTTGGCGGAAAGCGGTGCTTTGGTGCTGGCGGTCGCGGGGGGCGTGGCGGCGAACGGGGCGATCCGGGCGGCGCTGCAGGGGGTTTGCGATGCTTTGGGGGTGCGGTTCACGGCGCCTCCGCTGCGGCTGTGCACCGACAATGCCGCGATGATCGCCTGGGCGGGGATCGAGAGCTGGCAGGCCGGGCTGGTCGATCCCGCCAACCTGGTGGCACGGCCGCGCTGGCCGCTGGACGCGAGCGCGGCGCCGATGATCGGCTCGGGCAAGAAGGGGGCGAAGGCGTGATCGGCGTTGTTGGAGCCGGGGCCTTCGGGCGGGCGCTGGCCGTGGCGCTGGCGGCGCGGGGGGTGGTGCTTTGGGCGCGCGACCCGGGGTCAAGCCGCCTGCCGGGGGTCACCCTGCCCGAGGGCGTGCGGCTGACGGGCGACCTGAATGCCTTGCAGGGGGCCGAGGCGCTGCTGATCGCCCTGCCGATGCAGGCGCTGGCGGGGTTCATCGCCGCCCATCCGCTGCAAGGAAGGCGGATCGCCTGCTGCAAGGGGATCGACCTGGCCTCGCTGCAGGGCCCGACCGCGATCCTGGGGCCGGGCGCCCATGTCCTGACCGGGCCGAGCTTTGCCGCCGACATCGCCCGCGGCCTGCCGACCGCCTTGACGCTGGCGGGACCGGATGACGGCACGCTGCAGGCGCTGCTCTCCACCCCCAGCCTGCGGCTCTACCGCACCACCGACACCATCGGCGCCGAGCTGGGGGGCGCCTTGAAGAACGTCATCGCCATCGCCGCCGGGGTCGTGATCGGCGCAGGGCTTGGCGAAAGCGCCCGGGCGGCGCTGGTCACAAGGGGCTTTGCCGAGATGCAGCGCCTGGCTGCCGCCCTGGGGGCCCGGCCCGAAACCTTGATGGGGCTTTCGGGCCTCGGCGACCTCGTCCTGACCTGCAACTCCCTGCAATCGCGCAACCTGCGCTTTGGCCTGGCGCTTGGCCGCGGCGAGCCCTTCGAGCCCGGCGTCACCGTCGAAGGCGCCGCCACCGCCGAAGCCGTCGCCCGCCTGGCCGCCCAGCGCGGCATCGAGATGCCGATCTCGTCCATGGTCGCCCGGCTGATCGCCGGCACGACCCCCCTGCCCGAGGCGATCCGCCTCTTGATGACCCGACCGCTCAAGGAGGAATGATGCGCGTTGCCCTGATCTGTCTCGACAAACCCGGTGCGCAGGAGGTTCGCCTGGCCAACCGCGCCGCGCATCTGGACTATCTGAACGCCACCGGCGTGGTCGAACTCGCCGGCCCCTTCCTGGACGGCGGCGCCATGACCGGCTCGCTTCTGGTGCTGAACGTCGACACGCTGGAGGTGGCCCGCGACTGGGCCGCGGGCGACCCCTATGCCAAGGCGGGCCTCTTCGCCTCTGTCGACATCCGCGAATGGAAAAAGGTGATCGGATGAGCTTCTGGCTGTTCAAATCCGAGCCGAATGTCATTTCCTTCCAAAGCCTGTGGGACAAGCTGCCCGCCGACGAGGAATGGCACGGCATCCGCAACTACCAGGCGCGCAACAACATGCGGCAGATGGTGGTGGGCGAGCGGGGGTTCTTCTACCACTCCAACATCGGGCGGCAGATCGTGGGGATCGTCGAGGTCACCCGGCCCTCGGCGCCCGACAGCAAGACCGACGATCCGCGGTGGGACTGCGTGCATTTCCGCCCCATCGCGCATTTCAAGCGGCCGGTGTCGCTGGACGAATGCAAGGTGACGCCGGGGCTGGAGGAGATGGTGCTGATCAACAACTCCCGCCTGTCGGTCCAGCCCGTGCGCGAGAGCGAATGGCGGATCATCTGCGCTTTGGGCGGGGTCGAGGGGTAAGGGCAGGCGGCACCGCAAGCCATGGTCATCGGGAACAGCCGGGCCCATGCGCTGGCGCCGCACCGCACGATCCGCGACCAGCCCGGCGCCCTGCATCTGACGACGCGGCAATATTCCTCGCATCGGCGCTTTGATCCCCGGGTCGCAGAGCCCTGCCGGCTGATCGCCGCCCGCCTCATCAAGGCCGGGATCGACCCGGCCTCCCCGAAGGCTGGCGGGCCGAGGCGGGGCTGGACAACCTCATCCAGGCGGCGAGCCGGGTCACCCGCAAGGGCAGGCATCCGTCGGACGACAGCATCGCCCGCGCTGCAGCCCTTCGCGGTGCAAGTTCCGACGACCCGGGCGCGACGCCGCCCCGGTCTCTTGGCCCTGATTTGAGGAAATCCATGTCTTGTCGAATAGAAGCGCGGCAAGCCGAAACTCCTCCGCGCCGACGCAGCGCAGCTTTGTGCCTGGAGGAGACGACCGGCCACCCCATCCCCGAAGGCGCGCTCCTCTCTGCCGAAACCCGGCGCCGCGTCACCGCACCTTCCCTTGCACATGCTGACCTCGGCAGGCACTTACGGCGCGATCCTGCTGCCCCCGGTCGCCGTCAGCACGGGGGGCGGAGATCGAAGTAACGCGAAATCCCAAGACTGCCGTCGCCTTGCTCAACAGCGGAAACAAGACCCTGATGGCGACCTTTGCGGCGCAGCGGCTGGCCATTGGCCTCGCCCAGGCTGGCCCCGGGGTCATGCCTTCTCGTCCCCGGCGGCCATAGCGACCGCCCCTGGCACCCGTTCCCAGTGGCGCCCGGTTCGCCGTGGCGTTAACCTTGCGGAAACAGGAGGGTTTCCATGCAACTCATCGCCGTGCTTCTCGCCGCTGCCGCCGCCTATGGGTTCGCGGCCTTCTGGTACACCAAAATGTCGAAATCCTGGATCGCCGCGGCGGGGATACCCGTGGATGCCGCGGGCAAACCGCAGGGGAACGGCAGCCCGATGCCCTTCGTGATCGGCGGGCTCATGCAGCTGTTGGTGGCCGGGATGATGCGGCACATTTTCGTCATGGCGGGGCTGGATACGCTGCCCGAGGGGCTCATGGGCGGCTTCGGCATCGGGGCGTTCCTGATCACGCCCTGGGTCGCGATGAACTACGCCTTTGCCGCGCGGCCCTTCAAGCTGACTTTGCTGGATGGCGTCAACAGCGTCGTCGGCTGCACCCTGATGGGCATCGTCCTGTCGCTGTTCCTGTGAGGGGAAATAAAATGAGGGGCCCCCACCCCTAGGGACCCCTCATCCACCCCACGCGCTCCCAGCTCGCACGTGTCTGATAAAAGGTCCGAGGACATGATGCCCTTGGATCAAGGAATACCCGAATCGCGGGCCCCTGTCCAAGCCGAAGCCCGGAGAATTCGAGCTTTAACCAGCCTTGGGCCGGAAGAGCGCCTGTTTGCCGAAATGCTGCGCCAGGATATAGGCCATGACGGCGCGATAGCGCGGGCCGGGGGTGGCATAGGTCTCCCAGGCGGCCGAGATCGCCTCGTCCAGCGCGGGGCCGGGCGGCAGCGCCATCTTGCGCAAAAGCAGATTTTTGCGGAAACCAGGCAGGTCGGCGGGGGTCAGCGCCTCGGTCGCGGGGTCATAGATCAGGGGCCCGCAGGCCGCGGTCACCCCGTGCAGAAGCGCCATGTCGGGATGCATGCCGCAGGCCTCGACCAGGTCGCGGGCGTAACGGGCGATGTGCTCTTCCTGCTTCATGGGCGCATGATGAGGCAGACCGGCCCGGGTCACAAAGCAGTTTGCGGGAAATTTCCGCGTTTTTTCCCCGTGAGTGCCATAATCGCAGCGGATAGCGTCTTCACATGGTAAGGTACGATTTGAACCAGACTTTATGAACCCGGTTCGGGTTCGGAGAAGGCCCGCCACAGTCCCCCGGCGGGCCTTCTTCGGTTCGTCAATAGCGGTAGTGCTCGGCCTTGAAGGGGCCCTCGACCTTGACGCCGATGTAATCGGCCTGGTCCTTGCGCAGCTCGGTCAGCTTGACGCCGATCTTCTTCAGATGCAGCCGGGCGACCTTTTCATCCAGCGCCTTGGGCAGGATATAGACGCCGGGCGCGTAATCCTTGCCCTTGGTCCACAGCTCCACCTGCGCGAGCGTCTGGTTGGTGAAGGAGGCCGACATCACGAAAGACGGGTGGCCGGTCGCATTGCCGAGGTTCAAGAGCCGCCCTTCCGACAGCAGGATGATCCGATGCCCGTTCGGCATCTCGATCATGTCGACCTGTTCCTTGATGTTGGTCCACTTGTGGTTGCGCAGCGCGGCCACCTGGATCTCGTTGTCGAAATGGCCGATGTTGCCGACGATGGCCATGTCCTTCATCTCGCGGATATGCTCGATGCGGATCACGTCCTTGTTGCCCGTCGTGGTGATGAAGATGTCGGCCGTGGCGACCTCATCCTCCAGCAGCGTGACCTCATAGCCGTCCATCGCGGCCTGCAAAGCGCAGATGGGATCGACCTCGGTCACCTTGACCCGGGCGCCGGCGCCGCGGAGGCTGGCAGCCGAGCCCTTGCCCACGTCGCCATAGCCGCAGACCACCGCGACCTTGCCGGCCATCATCGTGTCGGTCGCCCGACGGATGCCGTCAACCAGCGATTCCTTGCAGCCATACTTGTTGTCGAACTTCGACTTGGTGACCGAATCGTTCACGTTGATCGCCGGGAAGGGCAGGAGGCCCTTCTTGTGCAAGTCATACAGACGATGGACGCCGGTGGTCGTCTCCTCCGAGACGCCACGGATCGCGGCGCGCTGTTGGGTGAACCAGCCGGGGCTCGCCGCCAGCCGCTTCTTGATCTGGTTGAAGAGGCAGACCTCTTCCTCGGAGGTCGGAACGGCGATCAGGTCGGTCTCCCCGCCCTCGACCCGCGCGCCCAGCAGGATGTACAGCGTCGCATCCCCGCCGTCGTCGAGGATCATGTTGCAAGTGCCTTCGGGGAACTGGAAAATCTTGTCGGTATAATCCCAGTATTGCTCCAGCGTCTCGCCCTTGATGGCGAAGACCGGCGTGCCGTTGGCGGCGATCGCGGCGGCGGCGTGGTCTTGCGTCGAGAAGATGTTGCAGGAGGCCCAGCGCACATCGGCGCCCAAGGCCTTCAGCGTCTCGATCAGGACCGCGGTCTGGATCGTCATGTGCAGCGAGCCCGCGATGCGGGCGCCCTTCAGGGGCTGCGCGGCGCCGAACTCTTCCCGGCAGGCCATCAGGCCGGGCATTTCGGTTTCGGCGATGGTCATTTCCTTGCGGCCGAACTCGGCCAGGCCGATGTCCTTGACGATGTAATCCGCAGCCATGCGGGTCTCCTTCAAATCGGTGATGGCGGGCAGATAGCACGCCAAGCGCCCCGCGACAATAAAACGCCGGAAGGTTAACGAAGGCCTAAGGCGCGGAAGCTATTTGCGGGGGCAAGTCGAGAAAACTACGGCGCTAGAACAGGATCGAATCCAGATCCGCGGCCACTTCCTCTTCGGGCACGGCCTCCCCGGTGAAACGGGCATGGACCTCGCGCTCGCGGGCCATCGTGTAAAGCGGGACGAATGCCGACAGGGCCTGCGCATCGCCCCGCAGGATCGCGCCCTTGCCGATCTCGCGCGCGGCCTCGGCCATGCGGGCGGCGAGCGCGGGCAGCGCCGTCAGCTTGTCGCGCGTGGCCAGGGTCACCGCGTCCAGCGCATCCAGCGTGCGCGAGATCGCGCCCTCGACCTGCGCCATCTCGGCCTCGCGCGCATCGGCGGCGGAAAGCGTGCCCTGGATCGCGTCGACCACCTGCGTCAGCTCGGCCAGTTTCGCCGCCATGCCGGGGTAATCCAGCGCGTCGAGCTGCGCCCGCAGCTGCGCCATCCCCTTGACCGCAATGGCAATCGTGCCAACCGCCTGACCCGCGCTTTCGTTCACGGCCATGGCGATGTACCCCAGCTCCTGCTTGGCATGGGCGGCATGCGCGGCCTTCACCCTGGCGTTCACCGCGGCCAGGCTGATCGCCTGGCCGATGTCGTCCAGCGCCTCCAGCCGGACGAGAACCTCGGCAATCTCGCGCGAGAGGCTTTCGCACTGGTCGCTGATCCGCTCCATCGCCGGGCGCGCGGTTTCGGTCGCCGCCGCGAACAGCCCCTGGATGCGACTTTGCGCGGCCAGCATCTCGCGCATCTGCTGGTGGCTGGGCCCGAATCCCTCCAGCACAAGCCGACCGATATGGGCGATGGTGCCGAGGCTTTCCTCCAGCTCGCGCGTGGTGTCGGAGAGGTCATCGGCCAAGGCCTGCAGCTGTGCCGAGGCAAGCGCGGCATGGGCGCTGCCCGGCCCGGCCGCGGCGAGAATCGCCTCCACATGCTCCAGCCGCTGGGCGCCGGAATCCGAGAACTGGAAGGCGCGCACCAGGCGCAGCACGGCGGCTTCGGCGCTTTCCATCGCGCGATGGGCAAGCCGCGCCGCCTCGGCCGAGGCGGCCTCTGCCGCGACTTCGGTGGCCACCAGCGACTGCGCGACCCCCGACAGCTCGCCTTCGGCCCGCGCCAGAACCTGCGCCCCGTTGGCCGCATCCCGCGCCATGGCCTCTTGCGCCTTGCGGAACGTCTCGACCCCGGACTGCGCGCGCGCAAGCTCCACCTCGATCTTCTGCGGCATCGAGCGCAGGTCATCGACGAAAGAGCTCAGCTCCAGCGATTTTTCCCGCGTGATCTGGATCGCGGTGATCGTCGCGAGGAAGTTGAAGAACAGCCTGATTCGCCCCAGCCCCGCCAGGTCGCCGGTCAGCCCATCCAGCAAGAGCCGCCGCGACGGATCGTTCAGACGCCGCTCCCAATCCGTCATGATCGCCACGATCCCGGCCAAAAGCGCGTTGAAGCGACCAATCTTGCCGCCCTGCATCTCTTGAATCGCAATGACTTGGCGCATGACCTCGACCAGCTCGGCCATCAGCCGCTGTTTCGTGCCAAGGGCATCGGACAGCGCGGCCATGGCGCCGATCATTTCCGCCCGCAGATCGCGCACCCGCGCTCTCCAGTCCATTCCGATATCCCCGACAATCCACCCCCGAAGCCTCGCAGCCAGGCCTTAACAAGAGGTTCACCGCCGCTGCCCCTGCTTTGGAAAAATTCTCGTGACCGGCCACTTCTTTTAAGCAGCGGCTAACTTTCGTGGGCCTAGGTTCCGCTCCATCCCGTGGCGTCAGGAGTGCCCCATGCCCAGCGATCCGACCGATGACCCCTTGCTGATTCCCGCCGGCCTCTCCCCGGGAGAGGCGCAGGACCACCGCGCGCGTCTGCTGGGCCTCGTCGCCGACGGCGCCACCGCCATCGACTTTTCCGAGACCGCCGATTGCGCCCATCCCACCGCCATTGCGCTGCAGCTTTGCCTGGCGACCGCGGCCGAACTGCGCGCCGCCGGTCGCACCCCCGTCTTCGGGGCGGAGGCCAGGCGCCTCCTCTCCGCCCAGAATCTCTTGTGAGGTGACATGCCCAAGACAGTCCTTTCCATCGACGACAGCAAGGCGATCCGCGATATGGTCGCCTTCACGCTGGGCAATGCCGGTTACCGCGTGATCGAGGCGGAGAATGGCGCGCAGGGGCTCGACCGGCTGAGGGCCGAGCCGGTATCGCTGGTCATCGTCGATCTGAACATGCCCGTGATGAACGGGTTCGAGTTCATCAAGCGCGCCCGGGGCGAGCCGCGCGGCGCCGGCGTGCCGATCCTGATGCTGACCACCGAATCGCGACCCGAAGCCAAGGCCGAGGGCAAGGCGCTCGGCGCCACCGGCTGGCTGAACAAACCCTTCGACGCCAACATGCTCTTGACCGTGACGCGGAAGCTGGCCGGTTGAAATGCAGGAAAATCCCGCCATCCAAAGCTATGTGGTCGAGGCGCGCGACCTGCTCGCGCAGCTGGAGACCATGCTTCTGGACCTCGAGCTCGCCCCCCTGCCCGAGTCCGTCGACAGCGTCTTTCGCGCATTGCACACGTTAAAGGGCGGCGGCGCGATGTTCGGCTTTCCGGCGCTGTCGGCCTTCGTCCACCATTTCGAGGATGCCTTCGACCTGGTCCGGATGGGCAAGATTTCCGTGACCCGGCCGCTGCTGGATGCCGCCCTGGCCGGGCGCGACCACATCATCGCCTTGCTGGAGGCCGGCGGCGACCCCGCCCGGACCGAGGCGCTGACCCGCGCCCCCGAAGCCGCCGCGATCCTGCAGCACCTCGCCGCCGCCGCGGGCAGCGCGCCGGTCCCGCCGCCGCCGACCGCGCATCTCTGGCGCATCGCCTTCCGCCCCGCCGCTCATGCGTTGCTGCACGGGATGCGGCCCGACCTTCTCCTGGACGAACTGGCCACGCTCGGCCCGATGCGCGTCACTTGCCAGCCGCGCGACCTGCCCGCGCTGCAGGCGCTCGACCCCGTGCAAAGCCATCTCGGCTGGGAGGTCGAGCTGCAGACCCCCCAGGGCCGCGGCGCCATCGAGGCGGTCTTCATCTTTGCCGAAGACGCCGATCTGACCATCGACGACATCACGCCGGAGCCCGAAATCCCCGTCGCGGGCCCGGCCGAGCCGCAGGCCGCCAAGCCCGGCCATCGCGCGACCAACGGCCCCGAGACCGTCCGCGTTCCGGCGCCGAAACTGGATGCGATCCTCGATCAGCTGGGCGAGCTGGTGATCGCCCAGGCCCGGCTGAACCAGGTCGCCACCCGCTTCGGCGATGCCACGCTGGATGGGTTGGTCGAGGAATTTCAACGCCTGATCGGGGGCTTGCGCGACACCACGCTCGCCATCCGCATGCTGCCCATCGAGACGGTCTTCGGCAAGTTTCGCCGCGTCGTCCGCGATCTTTCGGTCGAGCTCGGCAAGGATGTCATGCTGGAGACCGAGGGGGGCGAGACCGAGATCGACAAGAACGTGCTGGACCGGCTTTCCGAACCGCTGGTCCACATGATCCGCAACTCGGTCGATCACGGGATCGAACAGGCCGCCGACCGCGTCGCCGCGGGCAAGCCGCCTCAGGGCCTCGTGCGGCTCGCCGCCTGCCAGGACGCGGGCGAAATCCTCATCACCATCGAGGACGACGGCAAGGGGCTCGACCACGAGCGCATCCGCATGAAGGCGATCGAGCGCGGGATTCTCGCGCCCGACGCCACGCCGACCGACAGCCAGCTGGCCGAGCTGATCTTCGCGCCGGGGTTTTCCACGGCCGAGAAAGTCTCCTCGGTCTCGGGCCGCGGCGTGGGGATGGATGCGGTTATGACGACGATCAACGCGCTGCGCGGCTCGGTCGAGGTCATGTCGCGCAAGGGCGAAGGCACGCTGATCTCTTTGCGCCTCCCGCTGACGCTGGCGATCATCGACGGGCTTCTGGTGGAACTGGGCGGCGACATCTTCGTGATGCCGCTGATCGCGGTGGACGAATGCGTCGAATTCGACCTGGACGAGCTGCAGCGCGACAGCGGCCGCAGCATGCTGGCGATCCGCGACGAGATGGTGCCCTTCGTCGATCTCGGCGCGCTCTTCGCCATGCCGCCCAGCACGGCCGCCCGCCGCCGGGTGGTGATCGTCCGGGCCGAGGGGCAGCGCATGGGGCTGGTGGTGGACGACATCCTCGGCCAGCACCAGACGGTCATCAAACCGATGTCGCCCTTCCACGCCGGGCTGACCGACTTCGCCGGCTCCACCATTCTCGGCGACGGGACCGTGGCGCTGATCCTCGACATCACATCCCTGTTGCGCGGCCTGATGAACGGCCCCGCACAAGCGCTCGCCGCGTGAGGTGACCATGACCCAGACCGCAGACCTGCAGGACGGCCCGGAAATGTCGCTGATCATCCGCCTGAACGGCGAGCAGCTGGCGATTCCGGTGCGCTATGTCCACGAGGTCATCCACACGATCCCGCGCACCCGCGTGCCCAAGGCCGCCGCGATGGCCCCCTGGCTGGTCAATGTGCGCGGCGCGGTGGTGCCCATGATCGACGTGCGCCGCCGCCTGTGCATGCCCCCCCGCGACGGCGACGATGGCCGCATCGTCGTGCTGAACCTGGACCATGGCGCCGAACCCCTGCGCCTGGCCCTTCTGACCGATGGCGTGGACGAGGTGATGGAAATCGACCCGGTCGAGGTCGAACCCCTTCCCCCCAAGGGCGCGCCCTGGCCGCCCGAATTCGTCCGCGGCTCGGTCCGCCGCAACGGCGGCCTCGTGCTGATCCTCAACCCCGACAACCTGTTCGAGCCCGATCCCGGCTCCTTTCTCCAGTGAACGAGCAAGCGATGAAGTTATCCATCAAGACGAAACTTGGCGCGATTTTCGGACTGATCCTCGTCCTTCTGGGGGCGGTATCCTGGATCAGCATCGGCGCGCTGGAAGCCAACAACACCGGCATGCAAGACCTCGCCAAGGTCAAGAACCGCGAGGCCGAGATCGTGGGCCAACTGCGGGAGTCCTGGGTCAAGGTCGATTATTACACGGTGCAGCACATCCTGTCGCAATCCGATGATGTGATGAAGAAGCTGGCCGACCAGATCTCGACCGAACGCGGTTTGCAGGCCGACCTTCTGAACGAGCTTGCCAAGCTCGACGACGGCAGCCTCAGCAAGGTGCTGGACGACCTCAACGGCTTGCGCCAGCAGGTTATTCCGCTGCGCGACAAGGCCCTGGCCTATTCGGCCGAAGGCTCGCGCGGGGCGGCGAATGCGCTTGTGGTCTCGCGGCTCGCCAAGGAAGCGGCCGAAGTCGATGCCCGCGCCGACGCGCTGCATCGCGCCGTCGTGGGCTCGGGCGCGATGGGGGCCGACGGCTTCTTGGCCTCGGTCGATCAGACCGCCACGCTCGCCATGCGCACCAACCTCCTGGCCTCGGTCGAGGCCAGCTGGCTGACGGATGCTGATATCGCCGCCGCCAGCGCCGACCTGCAGGCCGTGATGAAAGAGGCCGCCACCAACCTCGACGCGCTGCAGCAATCGCCGATCTCCCAGGCCCGCATGGAGTTCGAAGCCTTCACCACCGCGGTGAAGACGACGCTCGACACCTCGGCCCAGATCGACGCGCTGATGGTGAAGAACACCGAATCCAAGGCTTCCAGCCTTCTGTTCAACGACATTGCGGCGCTGGGCGTGCAGCGCACGGCCCTGCTGGACCAGCTTTCGACGATCGTGAAGTCGCAGGTCACGACCACGACCGAACAGACCAATGCGAACTACCTGTCCAGCCGCACCCTGATCGTGACCTTCGCCGCCGTGGCGCTGCTGTCGGGGATTTTCGGCGCGATCCTGATCGTGACCTCGATCACCCGGGCGCTGGGCCGTGCCGTGACCGCCGCGCGCAAGGTGGCGCAGGGCGACCTCGACGCCGACACCCATGCGACCTCGCGCGATGAACTCGGCGACCTGATGACCGCGATGGGCGAGATGACCTCCTCGCTGAAGGGCATGACCGTGACGGCCGAGGCGATTTCCCGCGGGGATCTGACCGTGACGACCCGGCGCCGGTCGGATGCCGACACCCTGGGCATCGCGCTGGAGCGGATGCTGGCCAAGCTGCGCGACGTGGTGGGCAACATGTCGGTCTCGTCGCAAAGCGTGGCCTCCTCGGCCCATGCGATGAGCGCGACGGCCGAAGACCTGTCCTCCGGTGCGACCGAACAGGCGGCGGCGGCCGAACAGGCCTCTTCCGCGATGGAGGAAATGTCGGCCAACATCCGGCAATCGGCCGACAATGCCGCCCAGACCGAAAAGATCGCGACCCATGCCGCCACCCAGGCCAAGGCCAGCGGCGACGCGGTGGGCGAGGCGGTGGCCGCGATGAAGACCATCGCCGACAAGATCACCATCATCCAGGAAATCGCCCGCCAGACCGATCTTCTGGCCCTGAATGCCGCGGTCGAGGCCGCGCGGGCGGGCCAGCATGGCAAGGGCTTCGCCGTGGTGGCCTCCGAGGTGCGCAAGCTGGCCGAACGCAGCCAGCAGGCCGCCGGAGAGATCAACGAACTGTCGGGCCGCACCGTCGATGTCAGCCGCAAGGCGGGCGAGATGCTGACGACGCTGGTCCCCTCGATCCAGCGCACCGCGGATCTCGTGCAGGAAATCTCGGCCGCGATGCGCGAACAGAACACCGGCGCCGACCAGATCAACCAGGCGATCCGGCAGCTGGACACGGTCATCCAGCGCAACGCCTCCGCCTCGACCGAGGCTGCCTCGGTCTCGGACGGGCTGGCGGCGCAATCCGAACAGCTGCACGGCATCATCAGCTTCTTCAAGCTGGACGACAAGGGCCCCGCGCCGCGCAACCTGCGCCCGACCCAGCGCGGCCCGCGCGCGGCCGCCCCCTCCACCGCCCAACAATGGCGCGAACCGGCGCGGCGGCAGGTGATGGATGGCACGACCGGCCTGGTGCTGGACATGTCCGAAGACGAAGTGAAGGATTCCGACTTCGAGCGGTTCTGACCCACGGGCGGCGCGACACCCGCGCCGCCTCCCATTCCGGTGGATGCGATGATCCCGACCCCAACTCCCCAGACTTCCGGCCCGCGCCGACGCCTTGGCGGCACCCCTCCGCCGGTCGAGGCCGAGACCGCGACATTCGTCACCTTCGACCTCGGCGCGCAGACCTTTGCGGTCGATGTGGCGAATGTGCGGGAAATCCTTGATGCGCAAAGCATTTCACCCTTGCCGAACGCCCCGTCCGAGCTGATCGGCATGATCGACATCCGCGGCGAGGGCATTCCCGTCATGGACCTGAGCCTGCCGCTCGGCTTGGCCCGGCTGGGCGGCGACCAGGCCGAGGCGCGGCTGATCGTGCTGGATTTCGCCAGCGAGGCCCTGCCCACGGTCGCCATCGCCGCCGACCGGGTCCGCAGCGTGATCGACATCGCGCCCAAGGTCATCGACCCGGTCCCGCAGGTGCCCGGCACCTGGGCCGCCGGCGCCATGACCGGCGTCACGCGGCTGGACGGCGCGCTGGTCTATCTGATCGACCTGCGCGCGGCGTTGAGCCTGCAACCGCGCGACCTGTCCGGGCTGAAAGGCCCGTTCGATTTCGACTGACATGACCGCGCAAAACTTCCCCTTCGACCCGCCCACCCGCCGCATGTCGCGCCGCGTCGCGCTTGGCCTCGTCGCGCGGCTGAAGCGGGTGGCAGGCATCCGTGTCGATCCGAAGAACCAGCAATTCCTGACCTTCCGGCTGGACCGGCGGTTGCAGGCGCTGGACCTGGACAGCTACGAAGACTACCTCGACCTGCTGGAGGGGCCCCAGGGCGATGCCGAAACCGCGCGTCTGGTCGAAATGCTGGTCACCAATACGACCAGTTTCTTCCGCGAACCCGCGCATTTCGACTGGCTGGAGCGGACGGGCCTGCCTGCCTTGTGCGAGGCCGGGGCCGGGCGGCTTTACCCGCTGACGGTGTGGAGCGCGGCCTGCTCGACCGGGCCGGAGCTCTGGTCCGCCGGCATGGTGGTCGACCAGGCCTCGCGCCTGGTGCCGGGGGGGTTGCGCTGGGGTCTCGTCGGCACGGATATCTCGGCCGGGGTCTTGCGACGCGCGGCGGCGGCGATCTTCACCGCCACCGAAATGTCGGGCGTCCTGGAAGAGCGGCGGCGGCTTTACTTCCTGCGCTCGCGTCCCGGCGCCGCCGTCGGCAACGGCCAGCGCGTCTATCGCGTCGCCCCCGAATTGCGCAACCGCGCCAGTTTCGTGCAAGCCAATCTCTTGCAAGACCTGGCCGATGTGCCGCTGGCCGATGTGATCTTTCTGCGCAACGTGTTGATTTACTTCGCGGTCGATGACCGCAAGGCCTGCCTCGCCCATGTGACGGCGCGGCTGCGGCCGGGCGGTTACCTGATCCTCGGCCATTCGGACAGCCAGCAGGGCCTGCCCGAGGGCATGGTGGCCTGCGGCCCCTCGGTCTTTCGGAAAGGAGAAAGATGAGCGTTCACCCCGGCAAGATCGGCGCCATCCGCGTCTTTATCGTCGACGACAGCGCCGTGGTGCGCCGCGCGCTGACCGACATTCTGACCGCCGATTCGCGGTTCGAGGTCATCGCCGCGGTCGCCGACCCTTTCGCCGCCGCTGAAAAGCTCCGACTGGCCGTGCCCGATGTCATCGTGCTGGATGTGGAAATGCCGCGGATGGACGGCGTGACCTTCCTGAAAAAGCTGATGGCGCAGCATCCGGTGCCGGTTGTGATCTGCTCGTCGCTGGTCTCCGCCCGGTCCGAAACCTTCCTGGCCGCCATGGCTGCCGGCGCGGTCGAGGTCATCGCCAAGCCCGAGCTTGGGGTGAAGCAATTCCTAGAGGACGGCGCCGAACATATCCGCGAGACGGTGCGCGCCGCTGCCCGCGCCAAGGTCAAGCCGATCCACGCCGCGGCGCCCATCGCGCCGAAACTGTCGGCCGATGCGATGCTGGCGGCGCCGACCGGCCAGGCCATGCTGCGCACGACCGAAAAGATCATCGCCATCGGCGCCTCGACCGGCGGGACCGAGGCTTTGCGTGTCCTGCTGGAGGCGATGCCGATGGACTGCCCGCCCATCGTCATCGTGCAGCATATGCCCGAAAGCTTCACAGCGGCCTTCGCCAAGCGGCTGGACAGTCTTTGCGCGATTTCGGTCAGCGAGGCGCGCAACGGCGACCGGCTGTTGCGCGGCCATGCGCTGATCGCGCCGGGCAACCGGCACACCTTGCTGTCACGCTCGGGCGCGCAATACCAGGTCGAGGTGCGCGACGGCCCGCTGGTCTCGCGCCACAAACCCTCGGTCGATGTGCTCTTCCGCTCGGTCGCGCGCTATGCCGGGTCGAATGCGGTGGGGATCATCCTGACCGGCATGGGCGACGATGGCGCGCGCGGGATGAAAGAGATGCGCGACCTGGGCGCCGCGACCATCGGCCAGTGCGAATCCAGCTGCGTCGTTTATGGCATGCCGAAAGAGGCGATGGCCGCCGGCGCGGTGGAGCAGGAGATGCCCCTGGAAAAGATCGCGGCGGCGGCGTTGCGGCTGGCGCGCTAGACGATCTCGCGCCAGTCGTATTTCTGCTTGAACCCCAAGAGCTTGCGCGCCTTGGCGTTGGAGATCGGCGCATCGAACCCCTCCATCGCGCCGGTGATCGGGGTCTTCGGCGCGTGCTTGGCGAGGAAGTCGCGAGAGGGCTCTCGCGCGGTGATATTGTCGTTCACCGCGTTGAAGACCTGGAAGCCCAAGCCATCGGTCTTGCAGCACAGGTCCACGATCTGGCCAAGGTCGCGCGCGTCGATATGGCTCCAGGCGTTGCGCTTGCGCAGGGCCGGATCGGCGAGCCAGGTCGGGAAATGCGCGTAATCCTCGGGCGAGATGACGTTGCCGATCCGCAAAGCATAGATGTCGGCGCCGAAACGTTCGGCAAAGGCGCGGGCGGTCTTTTCGCCCACGACTTTCGACAGGCCATAGCTGTCCATCGGATCGACGTCGTAATCCTCGGTCAGCGGGAATTCTTTGTAATCCCGGTCGCCCTCGGCAAAGCACACCCCATAGGTGGTTTCCGAGCTGGCGATGACCACCTTATGTATCCCAAGCTTCATCGCCGCCTCGATCACATTATAAGTCGAGGCGACGTTTTCCAGGAAGGTCGCATTGTCCGGCCGCATCAGAATGCGGGGGACGGCGGCGAAATGCACCACGGCATCGGGGCGCGGCGGGCCGCCCGCCACAGCGTAACCCTCATAACCGAAATGGCAGGACAAGGCGTTCATCGTCTCGCCGCCATCGGTCAGATCGGCCAAGAGCGTATGGACGCCGGGCAGGTCCAGCCCCACCCGGTCGACATTCAGCACCTGATGCCCCTGCGCCAGAAGATAAGCGATGGCGTGCCGCCCGGCCTTGCCCGAGCCTCCGGTAAAAACGATGCGCATCAGTCGCTCAGCCCCCGCCACAGGTCGATACCGCCTCTGTCTCTTATACACATCTCCGAGCCCACGAGACTAGGCATGATCTCG
>CAMFIX010000008.1 GCA_945952425.1 uncultured Pseudorhodobacter sp.
GGGCAAGAGGGACGAAGCGGGCGCATTGCGCCGATCATCGGCGGGTCGCAGGCGTAGGCGAGGCGGGGCCAGCTTTGACACATCGAGTCATCTCGGCGGGGGCGGGGAACAGGCGCCTGCTCGGCGTAGGGCACATTGGTCAGGCGGGTCATCCCCGCAGGGGCGGGGAACAGTCGGTCGGCCGGTGCGTGTCCATACTTCCAAACGGGTCAGCCCCGCGGGGGCGGGGAACAGGGCATGAGGACGCTGGTCGTGCTGCTGGAGGCCGGGTCATCCCCGCGGGGGCGGGGAACAGACTTGCTGGAGACCATTGATCTCACGAAGGAATTACGATGTCAAAGAACCTACCGATTTTTCGGGGCCGACTTCCGAGGGCGCGAAACTCTCCGAAGTCTCCGGGGCCCGGGCTCGGTGCGCCCCCGGGGTTTCTGGCACGGCGGGGCCTCTGCACCCCCTATTCGGGCAGGAAGCTCACCAGGGTCAGGCCGTCGAAATCGGCGGGCATCCGGCGGTTCCGCCCATGGGTGCGGAAGGCAAAGCCCTGGTCGGTCGGCGCTTTCCAGGCGATCACCGCGTCGCCCTCGTCGATGAAGGCCACGACCTGCTCCCAGATCATCTCGCGCGTTTTGGCGGAATAGTCGCCGACATAGACCCCCGCCCGGATCTCCAGAAGCCAGGCCGCCAGACGCCCGCGCAGCCGGGGCGGGGCATTGGTCACCACCACGACCATCATGCGCCAGCCCCGCTGCGGTGGCCCTCGTCGCCCGTCGCCGCATCCTTGCGCACCGGGGGCGGCGCCTCGGGGGCGGGGTCGGGGCGGGGGAGGTCTCCGGCGGACAGAACCTCTTCGATGCCGGGGATGATCTTCTGCAACAGGCCCGTGGTCCGAAAGGCGTCGCGGCAGGCCAGGCGCACGGCGCGGTCGGGCGACATCTCCAGCTTGCCCCGCGCGGCCTGGCCCGCGATGCGGAAGGCCTCGGGCACCACGGTGGCCAGCTTCCACAGATCGGCGATGTCGTAGACGAAAGACAGGGGCCGCCCCCGGTGCAGAAAGCCGATGGCCGGGGCGTAGCCGGCGGCCAGGACGGCGGCCTCGGTCAGGCCATGCAGGCAGGCGGTGGCGGCAGAGAGGCAGCGGTTGGGGATATCCCCCGCCTCCCAATCGGCCACGTCATAGGACCGGCGCTTCCAGTCGACGCCGTGCTGCTGCGCCAGCAGGGCATAGCTTTCGCGGACCCGCACGCCCTCGATGCCGCGCAGCTGCTCGATCGAGCGGCGCTGCGGGGCTTCTTCGCCGAAGCGCATCGCGAACATCTTGCGCACCACCCGCAGGCGGGCGCTTTCGTCCAGCGCGATGGCGGCCTGCCACAGAAGGCGGTCGGCGCGCGCCCCGCCCGGCTGACCGGCGGAGTAAAGCCGCACGCCGCCCTCGCCCACCCAGGTGAGCCGCGGCTTTTGACGATGGCCTCGATCCGGTCGGTCTCGCGCTGATCCAGCCCCGGCAGCGCCAGGGCGTCGAACTGGCCCAGGGCCTGGGCGCGGAGGTCCGCCAGCCAGCCCTCGGCCACGCCTGGCGCTTCGGTCTTCAAGGCCGCGAACCGGGCGAGGAAGGCGGGCTCGGTGGCGAGGTAAAAGGCCTCGCGTTCGGCATCCCGGGCCTCGCCGCCGCCCAGGACCGGCTCCAGCGCCGAACGCAGCGCCAGAGAGGCCTGGTCGGCGGCCTCGACCAGCCCGCGCAACACGCCCTGCCCCTCGGGCGAAAGCGCCACGACCGGCTGGACCGACCAGGTGAAGTCGCGGGGCTTCATATTGTCCATGGCCCAACCGGCGAGGATCACGCTTGCCTCGGTCGCCTCGGCATAGAACCGGCGCGCGTCCCAGTCCCGCAAGGCCCGGGCGCGCATCTTGGTCCCATCCTCTGACGCCTCGGCCAGGATGCCCAGCCAGTGCCGATAGCCAAAGCGCCCGGCGCGGGGGTGGACGGGCAGCGCCTCGGTGCCCGGCTTCTGGCGGTAATAGGGGGTCAGCGGATGGGTCCAAAGCGCGTAATTCGTGCCGTAAGGGCGCTGGATGACGCCGGTGATCGGCCCGTCGCCCACCAGGCGCAGGCGGCGCGGCTGGCCGAAAAACGCCTCGACCGCGACGCCCTGGCCCTGCGGGGCCACCTCGGCCCCCTTGTCCGACACCCGTGTCGCCCGCATCCACGGCAGGTCGGCGGGGGTGGAGGGCTGGCCCTCGGGCACATTGGCCCAGATCAGCGGCCAAAGCCCCTGCCCCGGATCGACCAGCGTCACCAGGGGCCCGCCGCCGCGCATCGAGGTCCGGTTGCCCGCGCCGCCCGCAGGAGCATGGGCCTGGAAGGCATAGAGCGCCATGGCGGCAAGGCCGAGCTCCAGCGCCGGATAGCGGTCGCGGTGGACCATCAGATCGGCGTTGTTCCTGGTGGTATTTCCCCCCGCGCTGTCGATGAACAGCAAGTCGGGAGGGTTGGGCTCGCCCTCCAGCCGTTCGAGGTCTTGCAGGAACAGAGGCCCCTCGCCCACCAGGTTGAAGGCCGGGGCGAAGGGGGCAAGCCTGGCGCGCAGCCGCTCGGGGTCGGGGGGCTGGCGGGTGATCCAGTCCTCGGTCGAGGCGGGCGGGTCGGCCATGAAGACCAGGCCGATCAGCAGCTCCAGACAGGCGATGTTCAGGTCGGCGCGCGGCCAGTCGGGGAAGGCAAGGCTGGCATCGGCCATCTGCCACGGCGCGATCAGACGGCGGTTACCGCCTTGATCGCGAACGGGAATCCAGGGATCGGAAATGAGGTTCAAAGGCATGTTCTATCCCAAAGGCGCAATCTATGCGGCAAGTTAACCACGGTGATTCGCGCGAAGGAAGAATAAAGACGGGGCGGCGACAGGATTTGTCTCGCAGGGCCCCGCGAGGGCGGTTCGGCAAGGCGGAGATGATCCACCTTGTCCTGCCGAAAGCTTGGCTATGGCTGTGTCAAACGCGTTTGGTTTCGGCGGCCCAGAGCGTGCCAGCGGCAGCAGCACCGGACCTTTCGCCTTGCGCCCGGTGTTCGCGATCCACGGTCGACACCATACGGGCCATCCCCGTCAGGTCGGGTAAGGATACAGCATCCCCAACTCTCGGTCATAGTGCAAGCCCGGAGCTATGGCGCCGTCGTCCTCCACCGGCAGCACCAGGGTCGAGGTCCGCCGCCAGTCGGGCCAGTCGCGGGTCAGGGTGGCGATCTCGGGGGCGGTCTGGTCGGGGAGGTCCAGCTTGTCCACCTTCGACCTGGCCAGCGACAGTTCGGAAAGGGCGAGGTCGCCCAAAAGCGGGAGCAGACGGCCACCCTCGCGGCGGGTCAGCACGACGGGCTGCTGCGGCTCGCCCAGGCGGGTCGGATAGGTGGCGTCGTCGTCGCCGCGCCCGGCCGACCGATAGGTCTGCGAGATGTCCACGACATTCTGCCAGGCCTGCCCGCTGTGGGCCTGGTCCTTGCCCAGGGTCTCGATCTCGGACCGCTCCAGCGCCACGGGGACCGGGGCGGCGGCCTCGCCATGCACCGCCTCGATCAGCCCGCGCAGACCGGAAGGCGCCACGATCCGGCCCGTCCGAAAGAGGTGATCCGCCGTCCGCCATTGCAGCGCCGCCGGATAGACCCAGGCGCCGCGGTCCAGCACCTTGTGCAGCCACTGCGAATCCTCGACCTGCGCCGGATCGGGAGAGAGGACATGCAGCACCGGCGCGGGCACCGGGCGGGTGGCGGCGGGACGCTTGTCCATGTGACGCCAAAGACGACCGGCCCTTTGGATCAGGGCGGCCATCGGCGCCAGGTCGCTGACCATGACATCGAAGTCCAGATTCAAAGACGATTCCAGCACTTGCGTGCCCACCAGAACCCTGCCCGCCCGCCCCCGCCCCTCTGGCCCAAAGCGCGAGAGCTGATCGGCCTCGATCCGCTTGCGGTCGCCCAAGGCAAAGCGGGCGTGCAGAAGCGCGGCCTCCACCCCGGCATCGCGCAGGGCCATGACCGCCGCGATCGCATCGTCCACCGCATTGCGCACCCAGACGCAGGCGGCCCCCCTTTTGGCGGCCGAGGCCAGCAGCGCCACGGCCGCGGAGGCCTCGCCCAGGCGCTGCACCTGGACCGGACCCCGTGCGCCGGTCGCTTGCGGCAGATCGCGGCGGGTCGCGCCGCCCGCCACGGTCAGGGCAGGATAGGCGGGATCGAGGTCGGGCCCGTGGTCATAGACCTCCAGCAGGGCCTGGCGCTGGTGCAGGGGCAGCGTCGCCGTCATCAGGATGGCCGAGCCGCCCGCCCTGCGATGCAGCCGCAGAACCTGGCGCAGGACGGTGTCGATATAGGGCTCTCCCATCTCGTGAACTTCGTCCACGATCAGGATTTTCGAGGCCAGGGCATAGTGGCGCAGGGTCTGCCACTTGACCGGCAGGGCCGAGAGCAGCGCCTGGTCGATGGTCCCCACCCCCACATCCGCCAAAAGCGCCCGGCGGCGGCTTTCGCCCAGCCATTCGGTGCAGGAGGCGTCCTCGGGCGCATTGGCCCTGCCCTCGATCATGTCGCGGAAGGCCTGCGACTGGGCGGCGCGGCCATGGGCCAGGGTCAGGGTCGGAGGTGCTGCGAACATGGCGCCCAGGGGGCGGGCGGCGCGGGCGAACATGGAATCGGCGGTCGCCATGGTCGGCAGGGCGAAGAACAGCCCCCGCCCTTTGCCCGCTCGCAGCATCCGATGGGCGAGGATCAAGGCGGCCTCGGTCTTGCCCGAGCCCGTCTCGTCCTCCAGAACGGCCAGCATGGGGCCATCGGGCAGGGCAATGGCCTCGGTCGCCTGTTGCATGGGGCGCAGGCTGGGCAGGTCGAGGAAGCCCGGCGCCCCGGGCGTGACGCCGGAAAGGCCCGCCTTGCGGACGGCCTCCGCGGCAAGGGGGCGGACGGCGGCCAGATAGGCGGCCAGGTCCATCGGCTCCTCCCGCGGGGGGAACCAGTCGGCGTTCGAGCCGATCCAATCCGCCGCCGCCGTCAGCCCGGGCAGCCACCACGACAGCCGCCGCGCTGCGGCCTCGTCGATCTCGGCCAGGCTGGCATCGGGCCAGAGGGCGAGGAACGCCGCGATCAGCGCCCGGGCATCGGCCTGGGCCTCTCGCCCGACCTGGGCCAGGCGCTTCTGCCGCTCTGCCACGACATTCAGATTCGAAGGCCGCCCATGGTGCCCGGCCACCGCCTCCAGAAGCGGGAACAGCGCGGTCACCGCCTTGGGTGCCAGACACTGATGCAAAAGACCGCGCGCCTCGAAGAGCAGGATCTCCGAGACCTCCCAGTGCCTTGCCCCTTGGCGCCGGTTTCCTTCCAGCATCGCGCGAAAGTCGGCATTGATCTTGCCGAGGTCATGCAGGGCGACCAGCAAGGTCAGCGCCTGTTTCAGCCCGGGGCTGAACCCCTCGGCCCGCAAGAGCCACTCGGCCACCGCCGCCACGTCGAGCATGTGGAACACGGCCCTATGCGCAGGCTCGCCGGGCGAAGGTGCGCTTTTTCCGGGCCAATCGAAAAGAGCCATGAATCCTCCTGAACCAATGGGCCAAGAGTGGCGCAAAAGCTCGGGCGGCGGAACACCAAAGCTGCGGCCCCGGAAAGCCGCCGGGCGTCTGCGGAAGGCGCCAGAACCTAGCCGTTCAGTTTCGCCTTCTTGCGCTGGAACCGCGCCTCCATGCGGGCATCGCCGGCCTTCGTGCCGTCGTGCCAGGTGCCGAACCAGCGATCCAGCGGGATCAACCCGTCGCCGCCGTAATTCACCTCGAAATACTTGTGATGCAGGTAATGCGCATAGGCATGGGTGGTCAGGGGCATGTCCTCGGTCAGCTCCAGCCGGTCGAAACCGATATGGCCGTTCACCGCGCCGAAGCCCGCCAGATGCAGCTGGAACAGCGCCAACAGCGGGTTGGACGGCAGCACCAGGTGCCAGAGCGCCACGGCATGATACAGAAAGGCCTCGACCGGGTGCATCGACAGGCTGGACCAGGGCGAGGGGTTGACCGAGTTGTGATGCACCGAATGGACGTATTTATAAAGCACCCCCTGGTGGATCAGCCAATGGATGCAGAAGAAATGCACCTCGTGCAGGGCCGGGGCCAGCAGGGTCAGGGCGATCAGCCAGGGCCAGTGCGCCTGCCAGCTTAGCCACGGCACATAGCCATTGGCGAAGACCCAGAGGAACAGCACCTCGACCAGGGTCCAGAGCGGGATCGACACCAGGAAGCTGCGCAGGAAATTGTCCAGGTTCTGGCTTTTGAACCAGAAGACGTCGGACGGCTGCTCGCCAGGGAATTTCGCATTGTATTTGAAACGGTTGCCCTGCTTGCGGACGACATACCAGAAGAGCTCGATCCCGCCGTAGAACAGGAAGATCGCCGCCGCATTCACCGCGTAAAGGTAAAGCGCCCACCCCCAGGACAGCGTCTTCAGCGTCTGTTGGTCGGGCACCACCCAGGCCCACCAGGCCAGCGCCGTGGCCATGTGGAACAGGTTCCACGGCCAGAAGTAGCCCGGCACCCAGGCCAGAACCTTGCGCAGCGAGAGCGGGCGCTGCCAGAAGGGCGCGACCTCCAGGGGCGCAGTCGGCGCCCAGTCGCCCCGCTTGTTCCGCGTGCCAAGGGAAAGGTCGTCCATCTTCTGCTCCTCTGTCGCCCCGGCGAGGTAAGCGCATTGACGCGGGGCCGATCAAGATGCGATGAAATGGCGCAAAGCTCTTCGTCTCATTCATATCACCCAGCGCAAAAAATGAGACGAAATGACACGAAAGGCCCCGATGACGCGACCGAGGATCAAGGATCTGGCCCAGGCGGCAGGCGTTTCGGTCGCCACGGTCAACCGCGTGCTGGCCGGGGCCGAGAACGTGCGCCAGGCGACCCGCGTCCAGGTGCAGGAGGCCGCGGCGCAGATCGGCTTTTACGGGCTGGGCGCGATCCAGTCGCGGGTGGCGGCCAGCCGGCCCCGGCTGCGGCTGGGGGTCTTGCTCTTGCAGCCCTACCGCAGCTTTTACCAGCTGCTCGCCGCCCATCTGCGCGAGGCCGCCCCGCTGCGCCCCGAGGCCGAGATCGAACTGCGGATCGAATTCCTGGAAGACCTCTCGCCCGAACACACCGCCGCCCGCGCCCGCGCCCTGGGCGAGACCTGCCAGGCCCTCGCGCTGGTCACCCCCGTGCATCCCGAGATCTCCCGCGCGGTCGAAGATATCCGCGCCCGCGGCGTGCCGGTCTTTGCCTATGTCAGCCCGCTGGGCAGTCCGGGCGAGCTGCCCTACATCGGCCTCGACAACTGGAAGGTCGGCCGCGCCTGCGCCTGGGGGATCGACCACCTGTGCCGTCCGGGCGGCAGGGTCGCCATGCTGATGGGCAACCCGCGCTTCCGCTGCCAGGAGATGAACGAGGCCGGATTCCGCAGCTATTTCCGCGAGAACGGCGCGCGCTTCGTCCTGATGGAACCGCAGCTGACCTTCGAATCCTCCGCCGTCGCCGAAGAGATCGTGGCGGACCTGCTGCGCGACCCCGATCTGACCGGGATATATGTCGCGGGTGGCGGCATCGCCGGGGCGATCCGCGCCTTGCGCGACCATCCGCGGCGCGGCGAGGTCCGGCTGATCGGCTACCAGCTGATGGACACGACGCGCGCAGGGCTTCTGGATGGCACGCTGACCCTGCTGATCGGCAGCCCCCTGCGCCAGATGACCGCCGCGCTGCTGGAGGCGATGACCCGCGCCGCGCAGGGCGAGACGACCAACCTGGGCGCCGTCCTGCCCTTCGACCTGATGACCCGCGAGACCTTGTGAGGAACTGATGACCGTCCTGATCGCCGGAAGCCTGCATTATGACATCATGGTCGAGGCCAGCCATCTGCCCCGCCGCGACGAGACGGCGGTGGGCACGCGCTGGTATCCGAAATTCGGCGGCAAGGGGGGCAACCAGGCGGTGGCGGTGGCCCGCGCCGGGGTGGGAGCGCGGATGCTGGGCGCGGTCGGCGATGACGACTTCGGACGGTTTCTGCGCGCCGGGCTGCAGGCGGCGGGGGTCGAGGACCGCTTCGTCGCCACGGTCGCGGGCGGCTCGGGCATGTCGGTCGCGATCATGGATGCGGCGGGGGATTATGCGGCCACCATCGTCTCGGGCGCGAACCTGCATGTTGCTGGCGCCGACGATCCGGCCTTGTGGGAGGGGGTCGGCCTGCTGATCCTGCAGAACGAGATGCCGGAGGCGGCCAACCTCTCGGCCGCCCGTCAGGCGCGGGCGCGGGGGGTGCCGGTCCTCTTGAACGCCGCCCCGGCGCGGGCGCTGTCAGAGGCTTTTGCGGCGCTGGTCGATGTGCTGGTGGTCAATGCGGTCGAGGCCGAGATGATGGGCGGCGGGACCGTGCGCGACCTGGGCTCTGCCCTGGCCGCCGCCCGGACGCTTGGGCGGCGCTTCCCCCGGGTGATCGTGACGGCCGGCGGCCATGGGCTTGCCGCAAGCGCGGGCCCGACCGATGACGCGGCCTTTGCCCTGCCGGCCGAGAAGGTCGCCGTCGTCTCGACCCATGGCGCGGGCGATGCCTTCATCGGCGCGCTGGCGGCGGCGCTGGTGCAGGGGGCGGGGCTGGAAAAGGCCTGCGCCGCGGCCTCGAAAGCCGCGGCGAAACATGTCAGCGGCGGCTGACCTCGGCGGCGGTCAGTACCACATATCCTGCACCGCGGCCTTCTTGCGGGCCATGAAGTCCTGCAGGGCCTCGTCGATGCCCTCGTCCAGGGCCGGGGCTTCGAACTCGGCCAGCGTCTTCTTCCAGCGCAGGTTGGCGCGATAGGCGCTGTCATGGCCGCCCTGCTCGTCCCAGGTCTCCCACGGGCGGTTGTCGTCCAAGGCGCTGTCCCAATAGGCGGTCTCGTAATGCCGCAGCGTGTGCTGGGTCGAGAACAGGTGCTGGCCCGGCCCAAGCTCTGCCAGGGCCTCGAAGGCCAAGGCGTCGTCGTCCACCGCCATCCCGTCCAGATAGGCATGCAAGGCGCCGCACATGTCGGTGTCCATCACGTGCTTTTCGTAGGACATCGACAAGAGCCCATCCAGGAAGCCCGCCGAATGCAGCACGTAATTCGCCCCGCCCTGCACCGCCGACATCATCGACATCATCGACTGCTGCATCGCCTGCCCGTCCGGCAGCTTGGAGGTCGAGAAATTCCCCGCGCAGCGCAAAGGCATGTTCAGCCGCCGCGCTAGCTGCCCCATGGCGAGCGAGCCGATGGCCGGCTCCGGCGTGCCGAAAGTGGGCGAGCCCGAGCGCAGCGACATCGAGGAAAAGAAGCTCGCCAGGATCGTCGGGGCGCCGGGCCGGGTCAGCTGGGCGATGGCGCAGCTGGCCATCGACTCGGCCAACCCCTGCGCCACCATCCCCGCCGTGGTCAAGGGCGCCACCGCGCCGCCCAGCAGGAAGGGCAGGTGAATGCTCCCCTGGTTCGCCCCGGCATAGGCCCGGATGCCCGCCGCCGTCACTCCGTCGATGACCAGGGGAGAGGTCGTGTTGAAATTCCCCATCACCACGCAATTCTGATCGACGAAGGCCTCGCCGAACAGGATGCGCGCCATCTCGACCGAATCCGCCGCCCGGTCGGCGGCCGTGATCGAGCCCAGGAAGGCCCGGTCGGAATAGCGGATATGGGAGTAAACCATGTCCAGGTGGCGCTTGTTCACCGGCACGTCGGTCGGCTCGCACACCGTGCCGCCGGAGTGGTGCAGCCAGGGCGAGGCCTGGGACAGCTTCACGAAATTGCGGAAGTCTTCGATCGTGCCGTAACGCCGCCCGCGGTCGAGGTCCATCACGAAGGGCGAACCGTAAGAGGGCGCGAAGACCACGTTCTTGCCGCCGATCTGCACGTTGTTGGCGGGGTTGCGGGCGTGCTGGGTGAACTCGGCCGGGGCCGACCGCAGGATCTCGCGCAGCATGCCGGGCGGGAATTTCACGCGCCAGACGTGATCGCGGGTCACCGTCACCTCGGCCCCCGCCGCCTTGTAAAGCTGCATCGTGGGCTCGTCGTCGCGCAGCTCGATCCCGATCTCGGCCAGGATGCGGTCGGCGGTCTGCTCGATCCGCGTCAGGCTTTCGTCCGACAGGATGTCATAGGTCGGAATGCCGCGCACGATATAGGGCCGGTGCACCGCCTGCTCGCCCGAGCGCGCCTCGCGCCGCTGGTTCCGCCCGCCGCGCGCGCGCTTCGGTTCCGTGATGATGTCGGCCATGGCCCGCCCCCCATAAGTTGCAAACAGGATAAACCGCGGGCCCCGCGTCGTAACGCTGGAAAATTCTCATGGAGTTGATAAGCTGGTTTTATGGAATCCCTCCGCGACCTCCTGCCCTCTCTGGGCAGCCTGCCCGTGTTCGAGGCCGCCGGTCGGCTGGAATCCTGCTCGGCGGGCGCGCGCGGGCGGAGGCTGCGCCGGGCCGCGGTCTCTTATGCCGTGGCGCGGCTGGAGGCGCAGATCGGCCAGCCGCTGTTCCTGCGCGAATACCGCCGGGTGCGCCTGACCGAGGCGGGGGCGCGGTTCCATGCCGATGTGACCATCGGGCTGAACCACATCCAGCGTTCGGCCCAGGGGTTGCGGACGGGCAGCCATGTGACGCTGTCGTGCTCCACCGCCTTTGCCGCGCATTGGATGGTGCCGCGGATGGAGGCCTTTCGCGCCGCCCTGCCCCGGATCGACCTGCGCATCCAGACCGCCGATCGCGACCTGGACCTGCGGGGCGAGGGCATTCCGCTCGGCATCCGCGGCGGACTGCCCGGCGATTGGCCGGGCTATCACACGGCCGCCCTGGCGCCCGAGGTGATCTATCCGGTCTGCGGGGCGAGCTATCTGGCCCGCCACCCCCGGCCGGACTCGGCGGCGGCCCTGCTGACCCATCCGCTGATCCACCTGGAAGAGCCCTTCCGCGCCGCCCGCACCTGGGCCGACTGGGCCGCCGCCGTGGGCCAGCCGCGCCAGGCGGTCGCCAAGGGCTTGTCGATCAACGATTACGTGCTGGTCATCCAGGCGGTGATCGAGGGGCAGGGGGTGGCCTTGGGCTGGCATCACCTGATCGGCCCGCTGGTCGCCAAGGGCGTGCTGGTGCGGCTCAGCGATCAAAGCCTGGCGACCGGGCAAAGCTTTCACGTCATCTGGCCGCGCGAGGTCGCGATGAGCCGCCCGGCGCAAGAGGTGCGCGACTGGCTGATGGCGCAGGCCGAGGGCCCGTGATCGCGCAATGGTGATCGACACCGCCGCTGCCCCCGGTCTATGCAGGGGCAAGGAGGGTCTTCCATGCGCTTCGTCCTTGCCCTGCTGCTGCTGGCGCCCGGTGCCGCCATGGCCGACACCGCCGCGACCGATGCCGCTGCCCCCGAAACCGTCGCAGGCATCCTCGCCCAGGCGAAAAGCGACTGCGCCGCCATCGACAAGGGCGTCTTTTCCACCGATGCCGATGCGGTGACCGCGCTGGACCTGACCGGCGACGGCAAGCCCGACCAGCTGGTCGATGCGGCCAAGTTCCATTGCTCGACGGCGGAAAGCTATTGGAGCGGGACCGGCGGGGCGCAGTTCTGGATCGTGGCCGATGGGCAAAGCTGGCCGATGGAGGCCCAAGCCTGGCAGGTGATCGACTGGAACGGGTCCAAGATCCTGATGCTGTGGGAAAACGGCGGCGCCTGCGGCGGCGACGGGGCGCAGAAATGCGTGGAGGCCCTGGTCTGGGACGATTACGCCAAGGATTTCAACTCGGTGCGCAACGGCGGGGATTGAGCGCGCGGAACCCAGAGGGGGCCAGCCCCCTCACCCCCGGGATATTTGGGCAAGTATGAAAGGGGCCTTGATGCGCCGCGCTCTTTTTCTCGGCCTGCTCTTTCCCCTCGGCGCGCAGGCCGAGACGACGGCCGATATCCTCGCCCGGGCCGAGGCGGATTGCGCCGCACTGGAGGGCAAGTTCGAGGCCGGCCCCGGGGCGTTTACGCAGATCGACCTCACCGGCGACGGCAAGCCCGAGACGATCGTCGATGGGAGCGCTTTTCTCTGCGACACCCCGGGCTTTTTCCTCCATGGTCAGAACGCAGGCTCGCTTTGGGTGGCGGGAGAGGACGTGCATCTCGCGCTTTACGTCCGGGGCTGGCAACTCGTTCAGACAGCCGCCGGGCCCGCGCTGCAAATTTGGGTCGGCGGCGGCGAGAGCTTTGAGGGGGTCGCGCCGCCCCATGCCGAGACCCTGGCCTGGAACCCAAAGACCAAATCCTTCGACACGGTTGCGGCCCCCTGAGAGCCCCTCCCCCTTTCATACTTGCCCAAATACTCCCGGGGGTCAGGGGGCGGCGCCCCCTGCGGCCTGTCAGAGGCTCGACGCTTCGTAGATCGGCGCCAGGCTTTGCCCCCAGGCGCCGTCATACAGCGCCAGCCATTTGTCGGCCTGGGTCTTTTCGGTCGCCAGCGACTGCATCAGCGGCGCCAGGTGGCGCTCCTCGCCCAAGCCCCGGGCGGCGAGGCCGGCATGGCTCAGCGCCACCGCCGCGCGGGCGAGGTCGATGAGCTTCACATCATCGACCTCGGCGCGCAGGCCCGAGACCGAGGCGGCGACGCGCAACCCCTCGCGGGTTTCGGCGTCGAAGCTCTTCACCAGATCCCAGGCGGCAT
The DNA here is from genome assembly GCA_945952425.1 of uncultured Pseudorhodobacter sp. Lineage (GTDB taxonomy): Bacteria > Pseudomonadota > Alphaproteobacteria > Rhodobacterales > Rhodobacteraceae > Stagnihabitans. The sequence goes on from CAMFIX010000008.1 coordinate 12,676, forward strand.
CCAGCGCCGCATCGTCATACATCAGCCCGACCCAGAAGGCGGGCAGCGCCACGATATGCCCCGCATCGCCGCAATCGGCGCCGCGCATCTCGATGTATTTCTTCACCCGCGCCTCGGGGAAGACGGTCGTCAGGTGGTCGGCCCAATCCGACAGGGTGGGCTTTTCGCCGGGCAGCGCCGGAAGCTCGCCCTTCAGGAAGGCGCGGAAGCTCTGCCCCAGGGCGTTGATATACTGGCCGTTGCGATAGACGAAATACATCGGCACATCCAAGACCCAATCGACATAGGCCTGGAACCCCATGCCTTGCTGGAAGACGAAGGGCAGCATCCCCGTGCGGCTGTCGTCCAGCCCGCGCCAGATGCGGCTGCGCCAGGATTGGTGGCCGTTCTTCTTGCCCTCGAAGAAGGGGGACGAGGCGAACAGCGCCGTCGCCACCGGCTGCAGGGCAATCGCCACCCGCAGCTTTTTGACCATGTCGGCCTCGGAGGCATAGTCGAGGTTCACCTGCACCGTGCAGGTCCGGTACATCATCTGCGTGCCATGGGTGCCGACGCGGCCCATGTAATCGGTCATCAGCCGGTAGCGGCCCTTGGGCATCACCGGCATCTGCGCATGGCTCCACTCCGGCGCCGCGCCGATCCCCATGAAGCCGATGCCGAGCGGCGCGGCCAGGGCGCGCACCTCGGCCAGGTGGCCCGCCAGCTCGTCCGCCGTCTGGTTCAGGTTCTCCACCGCCGCGCCCGACAGTTCGAACTGACCGCCCGGCTCCAGCGAAATCGTCGCCCCGTTCCGTGACAGACCGATGATGTTCTCGCCCTCGCGCATCGGTGCCCAGCCGTAATCGGCCTGCAGCCCGGCAAAGAGGGCCGAGATCGAACGGTCGCCCGCATAGGGCAGCGGCGCATGCGTGTCTTTCAGGAAGCCGAATTTCTCGTGCTCGGTCCCGATCCGCCAGGCCGATTTCGGCTTGCACCCCGAGGCCAAAAGCTCCGCCAGCTGGTCGAAGGTTTCGATGGTCCCGCCACCGGATTGAGGAATCGACATCGGCCAGCCCTTTCAAGTCAGAGGCGCGAAGTGGTGGCTTGACGGAGGCGTCAAGTCAAGACCGCGAGACCTTCATCACGAAAGGTCATGAGGCTTTTGTGACAGCCGGCGGGCGGCGCCAGACGACGCGGGCTTCCGACAGGTTCTCGGCCGGCGGAGCCCCCAGCGCGGCGATCAGCGCGGCGCTGTCCATGCCGGCCAGGTTGACGAAAGCGTCAAACAGCCGCTCTGCCCCGGCGGCATCGACGGGGATCAGCATGGCCTGGCCGTCGGATTGCTTCAGCCGCCACATGCGCTTGCCGCGGATGGTCAGCAGGCGGATCTCGACCAGCTCGTTCAACGAGAGATAGCCGCCGAGATCGGGGGCGAGATAGCCGATCTGGCCCTCGTCCAGTTCCACGATACCCGGCGCACTGGTGCCTTGGGCAAAGCGGGCACGGCGCCAGGCGTTCAGCGCCAGCGTGGCGCCCAGGGCCGCGATGACCAGCCCCAGCGGCACCAGGATCACCCCGCCCTGAGCGGCGACCCAAAGACCCAGGGCCGCGACGACCCCGGCGCCGATCACCTCGCGATAGGGCTTCAGCCGGGCCACCAAGGTCGGACGCAGGATCATCGCCAGTCTCCCAATGTCGTCTGCCACAGGGTCAGCGCCGCGACGGCTGCCGTATCGGCGCGCAGGATGCGGGGGCCGAGCGAGACCGGGGTGACGAAATCGCAAGCGCCGAGCCGCGCGCGCTCTTCCGCCGCAAACCCGCCCTCCGGCCCGATCAGAACGGCCCATGGCCCGGGTTCGGCCTGCAACAGGGCCCTTTGCCCCAGCAGCCCCTCATCCGCCCAGAGGATGCGGCGGGAGGCGTCCCAGCCGGACAGCAGCCGGTCCAAGGGCTGCAGGGCCTCGACCGGGGGCACGAAGGTCGCCTCGCATTGCTCGGCCGCCTCGATGGCATGGGCCTGCGCCTTGTCCTCGCGGAAGCGCTCGTTGGTGAAGCGGGTCTGCACCGGCACCAGCCGCGCCACCCCCATCTCCACCGCCTTTTCCACGATGAAATCGCAGCGCGCCTTCTTGATCGGGGCAAACAGCAGCCAAAGATCGGGCGGTGCGACCAGGGGCGCGGTCTGCGCCACGCAGCGCAGGATGCCCTGCCTCTTGCCCGCCTGCTCGACCTCTGCCCGCCATTCGCCGTCGCGACCGTTGAAGACCCGGGCCGCATCGCCGCGCCCCAGCCGCATGACGTTGAAAAGATAGTTGGCCTGACCCTCGCCCAGGGCCAGCGCTTGCCCCTCGGCCAAGGGCTGGTCTAGATACAGCCTGATCTTTGCCTCTGCCATGAGGGGGAACCTATGCCCGACGACACGCAAATTCCAGAGCCCCCAGATGTGGAGGCGCGCAATCTGAAAGCGGTCGCGGATGCCCCCAAGGGCAACTGGGTCGATCTTTATGCGCCCGAGGCGGCGAAGCCCTACCTGCGGCTGTCCCGCGCCGACCGGCCGATCGGGACGTGGCTTTTGTATATCCCCTGCCTTTGGGGCGTGGCTTTGGCGGCTTTGGCCAGCCAGTTCCGGGCCTGGGATCTGTGGCTGGCCCTCTCTTGCGGGATCGGAGCTTTCCTGATGCGCGGGGCGGGCTGCACCTGGAACGACATCACCGACCGCGACATCGACGGGCAGGTGGCGCGGACGCGCAGCCGCCCCTTGCCCTCGGGCGCCGTCACGGTGAAGGGCGCGCTGGTCTGGATGGCTGTGCAGGCCCTGGCGGGGGCGCTGGTGCTGGTCACCTATAACGGCGTGTCGATTGCGCTGGGGGTCGCCTCGCTGGCCTTGGTCGCGATCTATCCCTTTGCCAAACGCTTCACCTGGTGGCCGCAGGTCTTTCTGGGCCTGGCCTTCAACTGGGGCGCTCTGCTGGCCTGGGCGGCGCATGGCGGAGGGCTCTCCTTGGCCCCCGTGCTGCTTTATGCCGCGGGCATCAGCTGGACGCTTTATTACGACACGATCTATGCCCTGCAGGACCGCGAGGACGATGCGCTGATCGGGGTGAAATCCACGGCCCGGCTGTTTGCCGACAAGACCCGGAGCTGGCTGAGGGGCTTCATGGCGGCAACGCTGGCCCTGATGGGGCTGGCGACGCTGGTGGCCTTGCAGGGGCAGGTCCAGCCGCTGAAACTGGCGGTGGCGCTGGCCGGGGTCTGGGCCTTCGGCTGGCACATGGCCTGGCAGATGCAAAAGCTGGACCAGGACGACCCCGCCTCGTGCCTGCGGGTCTTCCGGTCGAACCGCGACGCCGGGCTGATCGCTGCGCTGTTTCTTGCCGCAGCGGCACTCCTGTGATTGATCGCCACAGCCCCCGCCGCTAAGCACCTGCAATGACCGAGATTCCCCCCACCGCCCGCCGTCCCTCTCCGCTTTGGCTGGGGCTGGCGGGATTCGTGCTGGCCGCGCTGGTGGCGCTGGCCGCGGGCTGGGGGCTGTCGCAGGCCATCGAGACCTCTACCGCCCGCGCCGTCCGGCTGAAGCTGGTGGCGGCGGGGCATGACTGGGCCGATGTGGCGACCGATGGGCTGACCGTCACCCTGTCCGGCACCGCGCAGACCGAGGCGCAGCGCTTTGCCGTGGTGAACCTCGTGGGCCAGATCGTCGACCCCGGCCGCATCGACAGCCAGATCGAGGTGACCCCGCCGAAGCGCGTCGCCGCCCCCCGCTTCAGCGTCGAGATGCTGCGCGGCGATGACGGCGTGCAGCTGATCGGCCTTCTGCCCGAGGGAGAGGACAAGGCCAAGCTGACCGAAGCCGCCAAGGCCCTGCCCGGCCAGGCGATGGATATGCTGGAAACTGCGGGCTACGACGCGCCCGAGGGCTGGGAGGCGGCTTTCGCCTTCGGGACCAAGGCGCTGACCCTGCTGCCGCGGTCGAAGATCTCCGTCTCGGCCGAGGGCGTGTCGATCATCGCCATCGCGGGGTCGGAGGTCGAAAAGCGCCAGTTCGAGGCGGCGCTCGCCAAGGCCGCGCCGCAGGGGCTGAAGGTCACGACCGACATCTCGGCCCCGCGACCCGTGCTGACCCCCTTCACCCTGCGCTTCGTCCTGGATCAGAAGGGCGCGCGCTTCGATGCCTGTTCGGCCGATACCGAGGCCGCCAAGGCCCGCATCCTCGCCGCCGCCGGGGTGCAGGGCAGCTGCACGGTCGGCATGGGCGTGCCCTCGCCCTCCTGGGCGCAGGCGACCTCGGCCGCCATCGCCGCGATCAAGGCCATGGGCGGCGGCACGGTCACCTTCTCGGACGCCGATATCTCGCTGGAGGCCGGGCCCGCCGTCACCCAGGCCGCTTTCGACAATGCCGTCGGCGATCTGCGCGCCACTTTGCCGGACGTCTTCTCGCTGGAGGCGCGGATGCCGGAGAAGCCCGTCGCCGCCGCGCCGATCCTCTTCACCGCGACGCTGGACGCCAAGACCCATGTCGCCGACCTGCGCGGGCCCTTGCTGGACGAGCGGATGACCTCGGCCGTGGGCAGCCTCGCCAAGGCGCATTTCGGTGTGACCAAGGTGCATATGGCCACCGTGCTGGAGCCCTCGGTCCCCGATGGCTGGACGGCGCGGGTCTTTGCCGGGCTGGATGCGCTGGCAGTCCTGGACAGCGGGATGCTGATCGTGCGGCCCGACAGCGTGGAGGTGACCGGCACTTCGGGCCTGCAGACCGCCTCGGACCGGGTCAGCCAGCTTTTGTCGGGCAAGCTGGGGCAGGGGCAAAGCTTCAAGGTCAATGTCGATTACGACAAGGCCCTGGACCCGATGGCCGGTCTGCCGACCCCGCAGGAATGCCTCGACCGCGTGCAGGCCGTGCTGGCGAAACGCAAGATCGCTTTCGACCCGGGTTCGGCCGAGATCGCCAGCTCATCCGCCAGCGTGATGGAGGCGCTTGCCGGCGCCCTGAAGAACTGCGGCCCGATCAAGATCGAGATCGGCGGGCATACCGATGCGCAGGGCTCCACCGGGGGCAACCTTGCCCTGTCGCAGGCGCGGGCGCAGGCGGTTCTGGTCGCGCTGCAGGGGCGGACGGTGGATGTGTCAGGGATGAAGGCGGTCGGCTATGGCGAGGGCGTGCCCATCGCCGACAACGGCACCGAGGCCGGGCGCGAGGCCAACCGGCGCATCGAGTTCAAGCTGATGGGCGGGGCGCAGGCGCCGACGCTGGCGGGGCTTGCCGCGGCGGCGGGGGTGACGGCCCAGACGCCGGAGCTGGAGCTCGGCCCCGACGGCAAGCCGCTCGCCCCGCAAAAACCCGTGCCGCGGCCGCAGCACCGACCCGCAGAATAGGGAAAACCGATGAACCGCATGCAACTGACCTTCGCGACCGCCGTGGTGCTGTTCCTGGCCTTCGGCCTCGGCTGGCTGGCGCATTGGCTCTTGCAGCGGTTCACGCGGGTGGCAGGGGGCGACGTGTCCGAGATGGACCACCTGGCCCAGGCGCTGCACGAGGCCGAAGAGACCCGCGACCAGGCGATCCTTTACCTGGAGGCACGGGAGGCCGAGCTTCTCGGCCAGGTCGCCTCGGCCGAGGCCGAGCTGAAAGCCGCGATGGAGGGCCTGCGCGAGGCCCGCGCCGAAAGCGAGGGGCTGAAGACCTATATCGACGAGCTGCAGGCGCGCAAGCCTTGATCGGCTGCCGGGGCAGGTCTAGGCTGGGGGCCTATTTTCATGGAGCCCCCGATGCTTTTTCGCATGATGTCCGTCCTCTTGCTGACCACCGGCCTCGCCCGCGCCGATGAGGTCAGCGATGCGTTGCAGGCCGCCCTGACCGCCTATGGCAACGGCGACCTGGCCACGACCAGCCAGCAGATCGTCGTGGCGCAGCAGGCCATGGGCAAGCAGCAGAATGCCCTGATGGCCGCCCTTCTGCCCGCCGCCCCCGAGGGCTGGACCCGCACCGACACCGAGGATTTCGCACAGGGCTTCGCCATCGCGGGCGGCGGCACCGGGGCCGAGGCGACCTATGCCAATGCCGACGGCTCGGTCAGCTTCCGGATGAGCTTCATCGCCGACAACCCGATGGTGGCCTCGATGGCGGCCATGCTGGGCTCGCCCCAGATGATGGCGATGATGGGCAAGGTGGTGACGGTGGGCGACCAGAGCCTTTTGGCGCAGGACAATTCGATCTCGACCCTGGTCGCCAACAGGGTGCTGTTCCAGGCCCAGGGCGCGACCGAGGATCAGATGCTGCCCCTGGTGCAGCTGGTCGATTTCACCAAGGTCGCGGGCTTCGACAAGAAGTAGTCCCAGTGGAACGCGCCGGGAGGGCCAGCCCTCCCGGACCCTCCCGGGATATTTGGGCAAGTATGAAAGGGGCGGTGGGCTTTCATACTTGCCCAAATATCCCCGCCGGAGGCTCTGCCCTCAATCGTCCTGGCCAAGCCTCGGGGCGGGGCGGGAGAGCGCGAGTTCGGCGCCCGAGAAGGTGATGGGGGTGCGGACGCCCGGGACGCCCTCGGGCGCGATCTGCATGCCGCGCGCAATGACCTGCGGGTCGGCGAAGACCTCGGCGAGGTCGTTGATCGGCCCGGCGGGGACGCCTTGCGCCTCGCAGGCCTCCAGCAGGGCGGCCTTGGTCATGCGTTTGGTGGCCGCCGTCAACGCCTCGGTCATGGCGGCGCGGTTCGTCACCCGAAGGGCATTGGTCAGGTAGTCGGGATGCTCGGCCAGATCGGGCAGGCCGAGAAGCGTGCAGAGCTTGCGGTATTGGCTGTCGTTGCCGGTCGCCAGGATGATCCAGCCATCGGCGCAGTCGAAAACCGCATAGGGGGCGAGGTTGGGGTGCGCGTTGCCCATCTTCTGCGGGGCGGTGCCGGTGGCGAGGTAGTTCATCGCCTGGTTCGCCATGATCGAGGTCGCCACATCCATCAGCGCCATGTCGATGTGCTGACCTTGCCCCGTCGTGCCGCGTTGGATCAGCGCCGCCAGGATCGCGGTCGCCGCATAGACCCCGGTAAACACATCGGTCACCGCGACGCCCACCTTCTGCGGCTGGCCCTCGGGCTCGCCGGTGACCGACATCAGCCCCGCCATGCCCTGGATGATGAAGTCATAGCCCGCGCGATGGGCATAGGGTCCGGTCTGGCCGAAGCCGGTGATCGAGCAATAGATCAGCCGCGGGTTCACCGCGCGCAGGCTTTCATAATCCAGCCCGTATTTCGCCAGCCCGCCCACCTTGAAATTCTCGATCACCACATCGGCATCGGCGATCAGCGCGCGCACCTGTTCCTGCCCCTCCGCCGTGCGGAAATCGCAGGTGACCGAGGCCTTGCCGCGGTTCGTCGCATGGAAATAGGCGGCCGAAGTCTCGCCGTCGTGGGTCAGGAACGGAGGGCCCCAGCGGCGGGTGTCGTCGCCCTCCGGCGCCTCGACCTTCACCACTTCGGCGCCGAGGTCGGCCAGCGTCTGACCGGCCCAGGGGCCGGCCAGGATGCGCGCAAGCTCGATGACCTTGATGCCCTGCAGGGGCGTCACTTCGCCAGTTCCGCGTCGAGGATCTTCTGCAGGTCGGCATATTGCATGCCTTCGTGGATGTCCTTGTTCACCACGCCGTTGACCAGGAACGAGGGCGTGCCCTGGAAGCTGTCGTTCGGGAAATACTTCGCGATGGCGGCTTGATAGCGGGCGACCAGGGCCTCGGCCATCGGCTGGTCGCGCAGGCATTTGTCGATATCGGCCTGCGCCATGCCGGCGGCCACGCCGATCTTGGAGAGCTCGGCCACCGCGGTCGCGACATCCGGCGCCCCCGCCCAGTCGCGCTGCTTTTCATACATCATGTCGGTGATGCCGAAGTACCGCATATCCCCGCCGCAGCGCGCCATCATCGCGCCCAGAAGACCCAGCTGGTCGAAGTAGACCTCGTGATAGACCAGCCGCACCTTGCCGGTGTCGATATAGTCCGCCTTCAGCTTGGCATAGAAATTGTTGTGGAAATTCGCGCAATGCGGGCAGGTGAAGGACAGGAACTCGTCGATCGTCACCTTGGCATTGGCGTCGCCGATGGCGATGTCCTGCAGGCTGTCTGCAGTGGGCGCGGCCGGGGCGGCGGTGGTGTCTGCGAAGGCAGGCATCGCGAGGCTGGCGGCGGAGGCTGCGAGCAGCATGCGGCGGGTGAGGATCATGTCGGTCCTTTCTGCGGATTGCGGCGAGTTAAGATGTTCTTGCCCAGAAGTTCAAGGGCGGCCCGGAGGCCTTGGTCCTGCACCGGGGCGGCCAGGTCTTGCGCCTTGGCGGCCAGCGCCGGATCGGGGGCGCGCTTCGGCCCGGAAAAGGGCGTTTGCCCCTCGGCAAAGCCGGTGGCGGCGGTCTGGGTCAGGCTGATCCGCGCGATGGCGGCATAGCCATAGGCGGCATTCACCCGCTCGATCAGGCGGGGGATCTGCATCTGGACGATGGGGGCATGGGTGGTCTGCACCAGCAGGGTCAGCGTGCCGCCCAGCCCCTCGCGGCCATAGCCGACCTTGACCGGCTTGGTGACCTTGGCCACCTCGCCCGCGATCTCGTCCCAGGCGGTCAGCAGTTTCGTGACGGCAAAGCCCCGCGCCTCTCCGGCATTGCGGATGCGCGCGGTCAAAAGCTGACCGGCCGCCTCGAACCCACGCATGCGGCGGGAGGAATGCGGCGGAGAATCGGGTTTCGGGGCCATATGGTCCTGCGCAAAGGTTGACCTATTCTAAACGGCAGGGCAGGCCATGGGCCAGAGGAATGCGACGCGGGGGGCTGAAACTTGCGTGAAGGGGATGTGAGCGCCGAGAGCCTGCTGGCCTGGTATGACGTCCATGGCCGCGACCTGCCGTGGCGGGTGAAGGGCGCGCTTGCCGATCCCTACCGCGTCTGGCTGTCCGAGGTGATGCTGCAGCAGACGACGGTCGCCGCGGTGAAAGCCTATTTCGCAAGGTTTACAACGCTTTGGCCGACAGTTCAGGATTTGGCCGCGGCCGAGGATGCCGCGGTGATGCGCGAATGGGCGGGCTTGGGTTATTACGCCCGGGCGCGGAATTTGCTGGCTTGTGCGCGGGTCGTGGCGGCGCGGGGCGGCTTTCCCGACACGCTGGAGGGCCTGCGCGCCCTGCCCGGCATCGGCCCCTATACCGCCGCCGCCGTGGCCTCCATTGCCTTCGGGCGGCCCGAGGTGGTCGTGGATGGCAATGTCGAGCGCGTCATGGCCCGGGTTTTCGCGATTGAAACGCCCCTGCCCGCCGCCAAGCCGGAGCTGGTTGTGGCGGCGGCGAGGCTGACGCCTGTCGCGCGGCCCGGCGATTATGCGCAAGCGCGCATGGCCCTTGGCGCCACGATCTGCACGCCACGCTCCCCCGCCTGTGGGATTTGTCCATGGTTTCAAGGCTGTAAGGGGCGAGAGATCGCCGCCTCCCTGCCGCGCAAGCTGGCGAAGAAACCCAAGCCCACGCGGCAGGGGACGGTCTGGGTGCTGTGGTCGGGCGAGGCCGTGCTGCTGGAGCGGCGTCCCGCAAAGGGGCTTTTGGGCGGAACCCTGGGCTTTCCGGGCATGGGTTGGGATGGGTCGGAGGGCGCGGCCCCGGCCGCGGCGGATTGGCGGGATGCCGGCACCGTCACCCATACGTTCACCCATTTTCACTTGGAATTGAAGGTCTTGACCGCCGAAAGCGCCACCGCCACGCGCGGAGATTTCCACGGCCCGAACGCATTTTCGCCGCAAGACCTGCCTACGCTGATGCGCAAGGCCCATGACGCGGCCCTGAAGCACCGCCCTTGAAGCGCGGGGAAGCAGGGCTCAATCTGCCGAGAAAGAGGTTAAAATGCCGGTCATTTCCCCCGAACGCATGGCAAGCTTCCGCCAGGCCGCCCCCTTCTGGCTGTCGCTCGGCACCCTGCCCATCGCGCTTTTCGCCATGGCGCACGGCGGTTGGGCGGTCTTTCTGATGCCGCTATATACTTGGGGACTCTACTCTTTTCTCGATATGGTCTTCGGCGAAAGCGCCGATAACGCCGATCTGGACACTTCGGACGACGAGCTGATCTGGTATCGCCTGATTACCCTCGTCTGGTTCCCGGTGCAGTTCCTGATTCTGCTGGTCATGCTGTGGTATGTGCCGCAGGCCAGCCACCTGAACTGGGCCGAAAAGCTGATGCTCTTCTTCGGGCAAGGCATCATGTCGGGCACGATCGGCATCGTCTATGCCCATGAATTGATGCACCAATCCGACCGGCTGGAGCGGTGGCTGGCCGATCTCCTGCTGGCATCGGTGCTTTACTCCCATTTCCGCTCCGAACACTTGCGCGTGCATCACCTTTACGTCGGCACCCCGCGCGACCCGGTGACGGCACGTTACAACGAGGGATTCCACCACTTTTTCGCGAGAGTTTTACGCGAATGCCCGGTATCGGCCTGGAAAGCCGAGGCCTCGATGCTGCGGCGCAAGGGCAAGCCGCCGCTGTCCAGGGAAAATCCCTTCGTCATCTATGGCTTGCTGCAGGCGACGATGCTGTGCCTGGCCTTGACCGTCGGCGGGTGGAGCGGGCTTTTTCTGTTTATCTTCCAGGCCTTGGTCGCGATCTGGCAGCTGGAGATCACCAATTACGTCGAACATTACGGCCTGACGCGGCGCCACCTGGGCGACGGCAAATACGAACACGTCATGCCGCACCATTCCTGGAACGCCAACCACCGCGCCTCGAACTGGCTGCTCATCAACCTGCAGCGCCATTCCGACCACCATTACAA
>CAMFIX010000009.1 GCA_945952425.1 uncultured Pseudorhodobacter sp.
GTCCTCGACCAGCCGCCCCCGCGTGGCCCGCCGGAATCGCGTCATGATTGCATGGCCCGCCTGGGTGCCCTGCAGGCGGCGGTGGAAGCCCTGCGCCTCGGCCAGGCGCCCCGCCAGCCACAAAAGCGTCGCATCGAGCCCCCCCGGCGGGATCGCCTCCTCCCCGGCCGCGAAGACATCGTCCAGAAGGTCGGTCCGCGTCTGGTAATGCGCGTAAAAGGTCGAGCGCGCCACGTCGGCCCTCTCGCAGATCATCTGCACGGTGATCGTCGCAAGGTCATGGGACTGCATCAGATCCAGAAGCGCCCCGGTCAAAGCGCGACGCGAGCGGCGGGCGCGGCGGTCCTCGGTCTCGGACATTTGCCCGGAGTCCTGTCGGTTAGCGGTCATCTCTGCCCCCTCTCGGTCTGGCCAGGCCTTGCCGGACAAGTATCCCCTATCGGACACATGTCCGGCAACAGGAGATCGCGATGACCAACCGACTTGACGCCTTCCGCCCCCTGATCCGCTGGGGGCTTTACCCGGCCTCCTGGGCGCTGCTGATCTGGGGCTTTACCCGCATCGCCGACGGGGCCGAGCCGCGCAGGGTCTGGATCCTGACCTCGGCGCTCCTTGCGCCGAGCTACCTGCTGATCGAGCTCCTCTTCCCCTACCAGAGGCGCTGGTCGATGACCTGGGCCTCGTTTCTGGCCGATCTGCGCTTCATCCTGATGAATGGCGCGGTCTCGGGGCTGGTGGGGGCGGGGCTTGGGTTCTTTGCCATCACCACGGCGGGCGATCACCCGGGGCCTGCCAGCACCTGGCCCGTCTGGGCGCAGGTCATCGCGGCGCTTCTGATCTTCGAGGCGGTGCACTACACGCTGCACCGCGCCATGCACGAGCTTGGCGGGCCCGTGGGCCGCTTCCTATGGCTGTCCCATGCCGCCCATCACCTGCCGCCCCGGCTTTACCTGGTGATGCATGCGGTGTTTCACCCGGTGAACGGCGTGCTGATCCAGGCCCTGGCGATCACGGTCCCGCTATGGGCCATGGGATACGGGCCGCAGGCGGTGGCGGTCTTCTTCATGATCAACGGGATGCATGGGCTGATCAGCCATTTCAACGTCGACGTGCGGATGGGCTGGCTGTCCTATGTCTTCGCGGGCACCGAGACGCACCGTTACCACCACTCCGCCGCGCGGGACGAGGCGGGCAACTACGGCGCGACGCTGATGATCTATGACCTGCTGTTCGGGACCTTCGTCTATCGCCCCGGCATCCCGCCCGAGACCCTTGGCGCCAGCCCCGACCTGCCGGCCTACGAGAGCTTCTGGCCCGTCTTGCGCCTGCCTTTCCGCCCTCAGGCGAAGACGGCGGCCAGCACCAGGTAGCGCCCGCCCTTGGCCAGGGTGACGATGGCCGGGAACCGCCAGAGCGGCTCGCGCAGCATCCCTGCGGCCAGTGTCAGAGGGTCGCCCATCACCGGCACCCAGGAGGCCAGGAGGCTTGGCCAGCCCCAGCGCTGATACCAGGCCGAGGCGCGCTCCAGGGCGCCGGGCGAGGCCGGGCACCAGCGCCGCCCGGCATGGCGCATCATCCAGCGCCCCAGGCCCCAGTTGATGACCGAGCCCAGCACATTGCCCAGGGTTGCCACCCCAAGAAGCAGCCAGACCGGATGCAGCCCCTGCAGGATCAGGGCGACCAGCACGGCCTCGGATTGCGCGGGGATCAGCGTGGCGGCGACGAAGGCCGCGAGGAAGAGGCCGAGAAGCGCGCTCATCCCGCTCGCGGCCAGTGGCGGTGGAGGTCGTCGATGATCACGGCATGGGCATGGGTCGCGCCGTGTTCCAGCAGATGGGGATGATCGGGGGGCAGGTCGGGATGGGCATGGGGCTGGCCAAAACCTGCCTCCGAGGGCCAAAGGCGAAAGGCTGCGACCAGCCCCAGCGCCCCCACCCCGGCCAGCGTCAGGGCGGCGGCCGAGAGCCCAGCCCCAGCCCCGACCCAGCCCGCCAGCGGATAGGTCACCAGCCAGCAGGCATGGGAGAGCGCGAATTGCGCGGCAAAGACGGCGCCCCGGTCGGCCTCATGCGCCGAACGGTTGATGATCCGCCCGATCGGCGTCTGGGTGAGGGCAAAGCCGAAGCCGATCACGGCCCAAAGGGCCAGAAGACCACCGAGGCTCTCCACCAAGGGAACCATCCCCACGCCCGCCACCATCAGAGCCGCCCCGCCGATCATGGCGCTGCGGTCGGCCACCCGGTCCAGCAGCCGGGGCAAGCTCACCGCCGCGGCCATCGAGCCGGCTCCGAACCCGGCAAAAGCCAGGGCCACCGCTTCTTGCCCCAACCCCAACCGAGCTTGAACCAGCACGACCGTGTTGACATAGACCATGGCCCCGGCGGCGGCGACAGCAGCCTCCATCGCCATCAGACCTCGCAGCCTTGGCGTCAGCGCATAGATGCGGATACCCTTGGTGGCATCGGCCCAGAAGCCGCCGACCCCTACTTTGGCCCGGGTCGGAAGTCGCGCAGTCACCACCAGCGCGGCCGAGGCCAGGAAACCCGCCACGGTCCCCGCAAAAAGCACCGGAAAGCTGACCAGCGAAAGCAGCGCTGCAGCGAGGAGGGGCGAGGCAACCTGTTCCAGGTCCTCGGCCAGACGCAGAAGCGATAGCGCCCGCGTATAGTCCTCTTCCCCGCTCACGACATCGGGGATCACCGCCTGGAAAGCCGGCGTGAAACCCGCCGAGGCCGCTTGCAAGAGGAAAATCAGCAGGTAAACCTGCCAGACCTGGTCGACGAAGGGCAGGAAGGCGATGACGCCTGCGCGGATGAGGTCAAGCCCCACGAGGAAGGCGCGGCGCGGCAGGCGCTCGGCCAGGGCCGCCATGAACGGCGAGAGGATGACATAGGCCACCATCTTGATCGCCAAAGCCGTGCCCATGACCGCCCCGGCAGCCTCGCCCGCCAGCTTCCAGGCCAGAAGCCCCAGCGCCACGGTGGCGAGCCCCGTGCCGATCAGTGCCACGACCTGTGCGGCTAAGAGGTGGCGGAACGTCGGGTTTTTCAAGAGCGACAGCATGGGCCCTCAGAGATAGCGGGTGATGAGACGGAAGTCCTCGAGCCGGGCGGCGGCCTCCGCCCCGTCGACCTCGTCCAGGCAGTGGTCGATATGGTCATGGATCAGCGTCCGCTTGGCCTCCACGATGGCCTTTTCGACGGCGAGCAGTTGCTGGGCGAGGTCGAGGCAAGGTCGGCCCTGTTCGATCATGCCCACGATGGCGCGAATGTGCCCTTCGGCCCGACGCAGGCGAAGGACGATGTCGGCATGGGTGGCATGTTTGCGGGATGGAGGAGACATGGCGATTATCTATCCCCCCTGGGGGGATGCGGCAAGCGGTAATCGAGGCCCCCTTGCAAGGTCGAATGCGGGATATCTCTGCCTAGTCAGGGTTCTGGACCGGCGGGCGATCCCCTCGTGGCTCGTCTTTACCAAGGTCTCCGGGATTTCTTGCGCGAGTGAGCCTTACGGTTGCATTTTAGTGAAACCGCTCGGCAGTGCAGGACGCCCGCACTTTCTTGCACGCCACCAGAAATCGGCTCGGCTCGCATGAACCATTGAACAAGACCCCTTGACCCGCCGGGGCGCTGGCCCGCTGGCAAAACCCTAAAACAGGTCCTCATGCGCAATTGTGAACTCACCGCCGACTCTTTCGATCTGGACGCCGACGAACGGCAGGCCGTGAACCGGGCGATCAAGGAGGCCATCCGTAGGATCATGGCGGAGGGGGACTGCACGACGCGGTGCCTCGACATCACCTTCCGGTTCCGCGCCCTGTCGCGGGAAGTCTATGTCCACGGGCCGACGGATCTCGGTGCCGTCGGTGCGATCGTTTCGACCTCTTACGATTGAGAGGCAAGACGCCCTCGGGCGGCCGAGGTCAGACAAGGTGTCGCGCCCGGCATTCTCCTCTTTTGCCGAGCCCCGTCCGATCCTATGTTCGGATCATGGCCTTGATGCGGAAACTCCTCGCCCTCGTTCTGATCGCCCTTCTGGCGGTGGGTCCCGGTTTGGCTGCAGCGTCGGCAAAGGCGGCACCGGACTGCCCGATGGTGGGCATGTCGCAGGCAGCCCATGGCGACGCCCTCGGAGCTATTTGCAAAATCCAGTGCCAGTACCCGGCCGCCATCCCAATGCCTGAAACCCGGCTTCCCGCACAAACGGCAGCGCGGATGCATGTCTCTCCGAGCATCCCCCTCTGGGGCACCCGGCTCATCGCGCCGGAGGCGCCACCGCCTCGCGGTTGACAGATCATCGCTTCTTTCCGTCAACTCTCGAGGTGAACTATGCCCCTCCTTTCCCGCCGCGGCTTTCTGGCCGCCAGCGCAGGCTTGGCTGCGCTGCCCCTGACCCCTGCCCTTGCCAGCTCGCCCCGTCGCCTGACCGCCACCCGACGCACCATAGAGGTCGCAGGCAAGCCGGCCACCGTCTTCGGACTTCTGGACGAGACCGGCCGCCCCGGGCTCGTCCTTGCCCCGGGTGAGCGCTTCGCGGTCGAGCTGACCAACGGGCTCGATATCCCGACCCTGATCCACTGGCACGGCCAGATCCCGCCCAATCAGCAAGACGGCGTGCCGGACATGCCCGCGCCGATGCTGGCGCCGGGCGAGTCGCGGTCCTATGACTTCGCGCCCCATCCCGGCACCCATTGGATGCACGCCCATATCCCCGAACAGGAGGTGGGACTGCTCGCTGCCCCGCTGATCGTCCGCCCCGCGGAAGATACCGCCCAGGAGGTGGTGATCCTCCTGCACGATTTCTCATTCAACCCGCCCGAGGAGGTGCTTGCGGCGATCACCTCCGGCGCCGCCATGGCTGGGATGGGGCATGGCATGGGCTCCATGAACATGGGAGGGATGAAGATGGGCCAGATGGGTCACGACATGAGCCAGGTGGGCGACATGGCGATGGACCTGAACGACTATGACTTCGATGCCTATCTCGCCAATGATCGGACGCTGGACGACCCGGAGGTGGTCACCGTCGACAAGGGCGGCGAGGTGCGGCTTCGGATCATCAACGGGGCTTCGGCGACCGGCTTCTGGATCGAAACTGGCGCCGTCGCGGCGCGGGCCATCGCCGTCGATGGCGAGCCGGTCGAACCCGTGCCTGGCCGACGCTTCCCACTGTCGATGGGGCAGCGCCTCGACCTCGCGCTGACAGTTCCGGCCGAGGGCGGCGCCTTCCCGATCCTGGCGCTGCGTGAAGGAGCCCCCGAGCGCACCGGGATCGTCCTGGCCACGCCGGGCGCCAAGATCGGCCGCCTTGACGGCAAGGGCGATCCGGCCCCCGCCCTTGACCTGGGCTTCGAGAGCGCGCTCCGGGCAGTGACCCCACTCGCGCCGCGCAAGGTCAGCCCCCGGATGGTCATGCTTTCGGGCCAGATGGCGCCCTATCGCTGGGCAATCGACGGGGCGACCTGGGGCAGCCACGTCCCGATCGAAGTGCGGCAGGGCGAAAGGGTGGAACTGATGTTCCACAACATGTCGATGATGGCTCACCCGATGCACCTGCATGGCCACAAGTTCCAGGTCGTCGACCTCGGCCAAGGGCGGTTCAGCGGAGCCCTGCGCGACACGGTCCTTGTCCCGCCCATGGCGCAGGTCACGGTCGCGCTGGACGCCGGCGAGGCCGCCTCGTGGATGCTGCATTGCCACCACATGGCGCACTTGGCCACGGGGATGATGACCGAGTTCCTCGTCGCCTAACCGCCGGTCCGTCGGAGACAAACCAGCGCGGCCAAGGCCAGGGCCGCGCTGGCCAGGAAGGTGGCGCCCGGGCCCGCGATGTCCCAAAGCGCTCCGGCGAGGGCGCTGGCGATCAGGAGCGCGCCCCCGCTGACCAGGCTGTAAAGCCCGAAGGCCGTGCCGCGCAGATCCTTTGGCGCCGTGCGGGCGACCATGGCGGCCAAAAGCCCCTGCGTCAGGCCCATATGCAGACCCCAGACGAGGGCGCCAAGGCCCACGACCTCCCAGCGGCCGGAGGAAGCCAGGATCAGGTCGGCCACGACCAGCACGCCCATGCCAAGTCCCAAAAGCCCGCTCTCGCCGATCCGGTCCGACAGGCGCCCGACCGGCCAGGCCGAGGCCGCATAGACCGCATTCATCGCGACCAAGACCAGGGGAACCTGGGCAGGGGCGAGGCCCCCCTCCTCGGCGCGCAGCAGGAGGAAGGCCTCAGAGAACCGCGCCAGGGTGAAAAGCGCGCCCACGGCCACGACTTGCCAGAAGGCGCGAGGCAAAACGGCCAGGGCCGCGCGTGAGATCGGAAAACCTCTGCGGGGGGCGCGGGTCCGCGGCTCGGTGAGGCCGAAAGCCAGCAAGGCCACCGAGAGGACGGCCGGGATCACAGCAACCCAGAAGACCGTCCGGTAGTCACCCGCAAAGGCCACCATCAGCCCGACCGCCAGAAGCGGCCCGGCAAAGGCGCCCACCGTATCGAGCGACTGGCGCAGGCCAAAAGCCTCGCCGCGCAGGCCCGGCGGGGCCAGATCGGCCACCAAGGCATCGCGCGGGGCTCCGCGCAGACCCTTGCCCACCCGGTCGATCAGCCGCGCCGCCACCACGACCCCCACCTGCGGGGCCAGGGCAAAGAGCGGCTTGGACAGCGCCCCAAGCCCGTAACCAACGACTGCCAGCGCCTTCCGTCGCCCCATCCAGTCACTGACCACGCCGGAAAAGACCTTGACGATCAGCGCAGTCGCCTCGGCCGCCCCCTCGATCAGTCCAAGCGTCAAGGCGCTGGTGCCAAGCCCCGTGACCAGGAAGAGCGGCAGCAGGCTGTGGATCATCTCGGAGGAGACATCCATCAGAAGGCTGACGAAACCGAGGATCCAGATTCCCAAGGGCAGGCGGCGGCGCATCAAGGTTCACTTCCTGGGAAAGACGGCGGTCGGCAAGTGCAAGGCCTCGAGCAGCCAAAGGTAAAGCCGGATCAAGGGCTCGAACACCCAGGCTTGGAACCTTCCGGCAAGGGCGCGGACTGGGGCGAAAGCGACCAAGGCGGTCAAGAGCCCCCCTGCCATGTCGAAGGGGAAGTGAACGCCCAAATAGACACGGGCCCAGGCAGTTCCGAGCGCGAGGCCGAGGAAGATCACCCCCCAGGCTCGCGCCCGGGGCAGCGCCAAGAGCGGGAGGGCCAGGGAGAACAGGAGCGTCGCGTGATCGCTCGGGAAGGAAGCCTCCGGCGCATGCGCCATCCATTGATGGCCGAGGCCAATCTCGAAAGGCCTTGGGTGATACCAGAAATGGGTGATCGCTTGCGCAAGCCCGAGTGCCAGCAGCGCCACGGCGAAGGCTTCCAAGAGCGACATCCGAAGCACAGGCCGCCGGACCCACAAGAGGACCAGCAATCCTGCGGCCAAGACCGGCGCGGCCTCCGCCAGAAGTCTTGCCCCGAAAATGGTGAAAGGCCATGCGTCGGCCCCGGCGTTCCACATGAGGAACAAGGCCTGATTCCAGCTTTCCATGTCTCTGTCCTCCCTGCTTCCGCCTTCGCACAGGACGGGTCAGCCGTGAAGCGCCGGGATTTCACCTTCGCGGCATTCTGCCCTCTTGCACGAGGTATGATTTCGGAAGGAAGCGCAGGATAGGACGGCTCAAACTCCTCATGGTATTCGGACCCGTCAGGTAGGATCATCCCTGGTGGAGGTCGACCACCGTCAGCATGCCATCGGTGTCGAGTTTCAGGGCGCTGCGCCAGAGAAACGTCTTGAAGACATGTGAGATCACCTTGCCCCCGCTGGTCTCCTCGGTCTCGGTCAGGAACCTGGCTCATTCCAGGGGCGGCAAGACGCCGTTGAAGAGGGCCCCGATGGCGCGCTAGCCGTCTGTATCCAAACCCGGGTCTACGCCGTAGACGGCAGCGAAGAGGTCCAGCTCCAAGGCTTTTCCGAGACAGATCTAGTTCATTACCCTGCTCGGAGCCTCGCTCTGGACGCTCAAAAACGAACGCAGCGGAAGCAGCCTTGCTTGCGACCGATCCCAAGCCAGAGGCCGCAGGACCGTCCTTTCTGGCCTTGGCAAAGAGAGACATGACGGCAGGAAGACGCTGAAAGAGGCTGCGCTCGGGCGAGACCGCTACCGTCGAAGCCACCAGCGGTGCGCCGAAACAAGCCCATCCGAAGTTTTTCGTCAAGTTGGGGTGACCCGGCCGGCTGCCGCTTGCGTTGCCATCCATAGCCCCTCAAAGTCTGGGGGATGGAGGTCATGATGACAGCTTTCATTCTGGCTTACGAACCGATCTTGAGGATGGCTGCGTTTCTCGGAGTGCTCGCCGTCATGATGGTCTGGGAGCTGGCCTCCCCGCTGCGGCGGCAAGAGGTGCCGAGAGTGATCCGCTGGACGAACAACCTTGGCCTCGTGGTGGTCGACACCACGATCTTGCGGCTGGCCTTTCCCATGCTGGCCGTGGGGTTGGCCACGCAGGTTCAGGGCGGAGGGCTCTTCGGCCTCCTGGCCCCGCCCGGTTGGGTGGCGGTGCCCCTGGGCCTTCTGCTTCTGGACCTTGCGATCTATCTTCAGCACCGGTTCTTCCATGCCGTGCCCTGGCTTTGGCGCCTGCACCGCATGCATCACGCCGACCCCGATTTCGACACGACGACCGCGCTGCGCTTTCATCCGGTCGAGATCGCTTTGTCGATGGCAATCAAGCTGGCCATCGTCGCCCTCCTCGGCTTGCCGCCGATCACAGTCCTGGTTTTCGAGGTCGTCCTGAACGCAACCGCGCTCTTCAACCACGGCAACGTCGCGCTGCCCGGCTGGCTGGAGCCCTTGGCGCGGCGCATGATCGTCACGCCCGAGATGCACCGCATCCACCACTCGACCGACCCGGTCGAGACCAATTCGAATTACGGCTTCAACCTGCCTTGGTGGGATCGGCTCTTCGGCACCTACCGCGCGGCGCCCCGGCTTGGGGCCCGGATGGTGACCGGGTTGACCGAGTTCCGCAGCCCGCGCGACCAATGGATCGACCGGCTGATCCTGCAGCCCTTACGCGGCAAGGGGCGGGCATAGCGGACGTCCCGCCAGCCGTTGCGTCAACCTTGGGTCAGACGGCTGGACATCAACCGATCGAGCGAGAGGGCTCCCGGCCCGACGGCCGCGATGCCAAGCGCCAGTGCGGCCCAGTAGAGGTGGAAGTTCTGCCAGCCCTCGGGTTGCACGAGTTGGATGACGGCAGTCATGGCCAAGAGGCCAAGCGCTGCAAATCGCGTCCCAAGGCCGAGGATCAGCAGGATCGGCAGGGTGATCTCGCCCATGGCGGTCAGCGTGGCGGTCAGGGCGGGGAAGGGGATCGGATAGTCTTGGCCCAAGATATGCAGCCTGAAGAGGTCCGAGAACAGATAGTTGGTCGAGTCCGAGACATGGAACCAGCCGTCCCACCGGGTCAGGCCCGAGCGGAAGAAGGGCAGGGCCAAGGCGATGCGCATGACGGGCGGGGCCAGCGCGGTCGCGGCCGTGGCGACGAGGTCCATAAGGCCCCGGACAAGGCCGGGCCATCCCGCTGCGGGAGGGGAAAGGTCAATGGGCATGGGCGGGCTCCTCGTCGGACAGGGCGATGACGGCGCGGTTGGCGAACAAAAGCGACAGCGTCCCGGCCATGTCGAAGCCGGGGGTTTCGGCGATGCCGTCGAGGGCGGCAGCCATGACGGGGCGGCCCCTTTGGAGGGCGCGCAGGAAGGCGGCACCGCCGGGGGCAAGGGCCAAGGCCAAGACCTGCGCATCCGGCCGCAGGAACAGCGTATCCTCCGACCCGGTCGGGTCGATGGCGGGGGGCGGGTTGTCGGCAAGGTTGGCTTGCCAGATCCTGCGGGCCGCAAAGCGCGAGGTCACGATGCGCAGACTGGGATGAAGGGTCAGGCGCAGCTGCCCGAACCGGCCCGGAGCCATGGTCGAGAGGTTGCCCGGAGGTGCCTCGGCGGCGTGATAGGCCTCCAGACGGGCGCGCTCCAGCCGGGCCACGTCCGCCAGCCACGGCAGATGGGCGACGGGCTCGAAGATGGCAAGGAAGTCGGGGAAGCTTTCGCCATAGTGCAACAGGATCGGCGAGGCGGGCGGATCGCGGCGCGCGAAATAGGTGCCCATGACGCGGAAGAACTCCTCTCCGACCAGCCGATGTACCACCGGGTAGGCGGCTTTCAGCGCCTGGACCAGACCCACCACCACGTTATTGCGATAGACCGCGAAGCGGCGGTCCGAGGGCAGGCCGTCGGGGCCGGTCAGCCCCTCTGGCACGGGAAGGCGGGCGTTCAGCGCGGCTTGCCCGAAGGTCTTCAGTCGCTCAGACAGCATGGGCCAGCCCCCGCGCCGCCATGACCGCATCAGCCCGCTGCGCCTCTGCCAGCAGGACGGGCCAGTCCGGCACCTCGTTGTCCCATTCGATCAGCGTGGGAAGGGGTCCGGTCAGAGAAAGCGCATGGGCATAAAGCTGCCAGACCGGGTCGCTGACGGGGCGGTCATGGCTGTCAATCAGCAGGGGACGGCCGGCCTCGTCCGCATCGCGCGCATGGCCTGCAAGGTGGATTTCCTGCACGCGGGCCAAGGGATAGCGGGCGACATAGGCATAGGGGTCCCACAGCTGGTTGGTGCAGGTCACCATCACGTTGTTGACGTCCAGAAGCAGGCCGCAGCCGGTGCGGCGGGCCACTTCGGCGATGAAATCCACCTCGTCCCAGGTGCTTTCCGCAAAGCGCAGGTAGGTCGAGGGGTTCTCCAGAAGCATCTGGCGGCCAAGCGTTTCTTGCACCTGATGGATATGGGCGCAAACGCGGGCCAGAGTCTCGTCGGTATAGGGCACCGGCAGCAGGTCGTTCAGGAAACCCGCCTCGTGGCTGGACCACGCAAGATGTTCGGAAAACATCCCCGGCCGATAGCGGTCGATCAGCGCCCGGAGGCGGTCGAGGTGGTCGCGGTCCAAGGGGCGCGCCCCGCCGATCGACAGGCCGACGCCATGCAGCGACAGGGGATAATCCTGCCGGATCAGCGATAGCCAACGGTGCGGAGGGCCGCCCGCGCCCATGTAATTCTCGGCATGGACCTCGAAGAAGCCGATATCGGGTTCGGTTTCGAAAATGGCTGCAAGATGGCTGGGCTTCAGGCCGACGCCGCTGCGCGCCGGAAGGGACTGGGTCATGGCGCTCTCCGGGTGGATGGGGGCGGCACAGGGCCGCCCCGGTCGCTTTACATCGCCGTCAGCATGCCGTGGCCGTTCGGCGTCTTGATGCCCTCGCAGGTCCCCGTCGGCACCAGCTTGAAGGCGGCGCCGTCGTAGTCCTTGGTCGAGGTGCCCGCGCAGCTGGTGCCCGGCCCGGCGGCGCAGTCGTTCTGCCCGGCAAGCGCGACGCCGAAGCACATCTCCATCTTGCCACCGGCCATCATGGTCTTGGTCTCTTCCTGCTTGGCCATCATCTGCTCTTCGGTCATCTTCATGCCATCCGCATGGGCCGCGCCCGAGGCCACGAGACTGGCGGTGAAGGCGGTGGCGACGAGGGCGTGAAGGGTCTGGCTCTGCATGGGGTTCTCCATCTGTCGGACTGGCGGGGGACGGGCCTCCCGCGACGGCGCCTCATGGGCCGTCATGAGGAAAGACGTCGCCGACGCTCGGACGTTACGGCGCGGCGCTTCACGGCTGCGTGAGCGCCTCCCATCGCAAAGCCCGTACCAAGGCCCGAGGCGAAGGGATGCTGGCTCGCTCCGCGCCGCAAGAGGATCAGCGAGATCACAAGCCCCGGCCCCGCAACCGCCGCATTCAGCGCCAAGGCATGCAGGAACTCGGTCAGCGTCATTGCATCTGCACCCCAGGGCCAGATCGCAAAGGTCACGAGGCTCGCGACCACCACAAGCACGACCTCGGCCAGCTCGCCCTTGGTCGGCGAGGTAAGGCGCAGCGCAAAGCCGGCGTCGACAAGGGCAATGATGGCCCCCGGGACCCAAGCCGGCGCCATCAGCGCACGCCCCGCCCAGGTGCGGCAGACATTACCCAGGATCAGCCGCGGCAGGATCAGGCCCAAGGCCAGCGTCAGGCCCATGGGGACCCAAGGATTGGCGGGCCAGACCGGGCGCCGGGGTCGGCGATCGCGGCTCAGATTGTCGATGAGGTCTTAGGTGCGGCGCATCGGCTCTCCCTCCCGCGCGCGGGTGTGGCACCCCCGCCCCGCAAGTCTACACGTTCACGTGAGGCTGCAGCTTGGCTGTAACGACGGCACCGCGCGAGCGTCTTATCCTTGACACCAAGCCGAATGGAGCGCCTGTGACCCTGTTGATCGCTTATCTTGCCGGGCTTCTGACGCTGATCAATCCTTGCGTCCTGCCGATCCTGCCCATCGTTCTGGCTTCGTCGCTGCACCGCGACCGGAGGGCGCCCCTGGCCCTGGCGCTGGGGATGAGCGGATCCTTCGTCGCCTTGGGGATCGGCGTTGCGGCACTGGGACCGGCGCTTGGACTGACCACCGACAAGGTCAGCGCGGCAGCGGCGCTGATGATGGTGGCCTTCGGGCTGGTCATGGTCTTTCCGGTCCTGAGCGACATCTTCACGCGAGCGACCGCGCGCTTTGCCGCCCGGGCCGATGCCTCGGTCGATGCGGCCCAGGCGGGGGGCCTTGGCGGGCAGGTCCTTGGCGGCGCCCTGCTGGGCGCGGTCTGGAGCCCCTGCGTCGGCCCCACCCTCGGCGCGGCCATAGGTCTGGCCTCGGGCGGGAAAAGCCTTGGGTTGGCGGCGCTGATCATGCTGGCCTTTGCCTTGGGGGTTTCCACCCTGATCCTCGCGCTGGCCTATGGCGCCCGCAGCAGCGTCAAACGGCTCATGCCGCATCTGCGCCGCACGGCTGAGGCCTCGAAGCCCGCGCTCGGCGCCGTGTTCCTGATCGTCGGCCTTGGCCTCTACCTCGGCTGGAACCGCCCCATCGAGGCCTGGGCGCTGACCCATCTGCCCGCCTGGCTCGTCGACTTTTCCGTATCCATCTGACCCAACAGGAGACCCCGCATGCAACGCCGCACCTTCCTTGCCCTGACCCCTGCCCTGCTGATCCCCCGCATCGCCTTGGCCGCTGACCGGGTATTCTATGAACCCGGCAATGCAGAAGCCGAGATGAAGGCGGGCAAGGTCGTCTTCCTCGATTTCTGGACCAACTGGTGCAGTACCTGCGCCGCACAGGACCGCGTGATCGAGAAGCTCCGCGCCGACAACCCCGCCTATGACAAGGCGATCAGTTTCTATACCGTGGATTGGGACAAGTATTCCGAATCCGACCTCGCGACCCGTCTGCAGATCCCGCGCCGTTCGGTTCTGGTGGCGCTGAAGGGTGAAACCGAGATCGGGCGCGTCGTGGTCGATACCTCCGAGGAGTCGATCAAGGCCCTGATGGATGCGGCGCTGGCGGCACAGGACAAGGGGTAAAACCCCCCGCGCAAGCGCGCGAAGGAACTTGCGCGGGCAGAAATGGCCGCTGATCCAATCCGCCATAAGGGCAGCGCCGGGATCAGGCAACGTCGGCGGTCATCTCCCGTATGGTGATGGCCGCCGTCATGGGTAAGTGCACCACGCCGTTGACATGGGCCGTCATCGCCGAAAGCACGACCGAGCCCGGCGGCACCGCCGGCAAAAGGTCGGCCAGGACACGCCCGATCCCAGCGCCGCCCTGGAGCGAGGGCGCGAAGATTGCTCGCGGCGACCCACTGAGCGCCGTGGCCAGCGCGGTCACGAACTTCAGTCGGCCGAAGGAGACCGGCGCATCGCCACACGAAAAAGGCTCCGCGTCATCTCGTAGCCGGCTCCGCAGGTCAGGCCATGGCCGAGATAGCCCAAGGCCGCGACGATGAAGGCCAGGGCGATCGGATGCGCCCCGAAATGCCCGGCATCCGGCCGGGCCATGCCTTCAAGGCCGATCAGCGAGTGGCCAAATCCCCCGCTCAGCACGCCCCCGACAATCCCGGTCAGCGGTCCCAGAAACAGCATCTGCCCGGGCCGGAACGAGGTCGGCGCCATGACCTGGGGGATGCCCGATGCGCGCGCTTCGAGGCAAAAGCGCCGCGCAAGAAAGGCCTTGGCCAAAAAGCCAAGCGACACTGCCGCCGAGGTCAGCGCCGGATGGCCGATAAAGAGCCGCCGGAACCGGTTCTGCATCCGCTCTCCACGAACGGCGGAGGCGCCGACCGCCGAGACCAGGGACGAGTTCTGGAACTCCTGGGACATGCCGCCAGCCTCGCCGGGCATCAGGGGGCGGACGGCGCGGGGTGTTCAATGGGCCTGGGTCTTGCCGTCGTCCAGCCGAGCAAGGATGGCCGCCATCGCCGCTTCGTCATCCGGGCTGACAGGCGGGGCAACCGCCGTCAGGCTGCGCGTAATCCGCATCTGGCGCACGAAGGCCGCGCAGCCCTTGCACATCGCCAGATGCAGGCGCATCTGCATCGCCTCCCAGAGCGGGAGGTCCTTGTCGATCAAGGCGCTGGAGCGCTCGGAGACGTCCTTGCAGCTTAACATGCCGCGATCCTTTCGCAGGCTTCCCGGCTTGAAGACAAGCCAGGCCGCCCCTTGTTACACGCTTGCAAAGATATTTCCGCAGGCCACCTCATCGCAAGGCCCCGTCCAAGGCCGCCCGCACCGCCAGCCGCGCCCGGTGGAGCAGAACCCGCATGTTTCCCTCGCTGATCTGCAAGGCCGCGCAGATCTCGGCGGGTTCCAGCCCCTGTTGGCTGCGCAGGATCAGGACAGCCTTTTGCGCGGGCGGCAAAGCGTCGATGGCCGCCGTCACCACCTCCAGGGCGGTCTTGGCGCCGAGGATGCGCTCGGGCGTGATCTCGTCCCAGAGGTCGGGCAAGTCTTTCCACCGCCCGCGCCCATCGAAGGCATCGGCGAGCGTGTTGTCGCGCTCGCCCTCGAACGATACGCTGCGCCCTTCGACCCGGGCGCGCGTGCGGGCCATGTTGATCAGGATGGTGAATATCCACGCCGCCAAGGACGATCGCCCCTGAAAGTCCGCAATGTTTTTCAGGACCGCAAGCCAGGCCTCTTGCGCCACCTCTTCCGCCACGGCGCGGCTGGGACAGATGCCGACTGCCACGCGGATCATCGCGGCATTGTGCTGGCGGAACAGCGCGGCAAAGACCTGGCGGTCGCCCCGGATCAGGGCCTCAACGATCGCGGTTTCTGTCGGAATGCTGGCCATCGGGTCTCCCTGCGGGGATAGAGACTGATCCTTGCCCTTCTGTCCAGCAAGATGCCGGAAACTTGCGCCAAACGTGAATGTCGCAGTAACCTTGCAAGAAACCGGAGCGACCGTCCCATGCAATTCACCCTCGCCGTCCTGGCCTATGTCGTGCCGCTGTTCCCCTTGGCCTATTTCTGGCACCTGTCGACTTTCAAATCCGCCTATGACCGGCTGGAACTCTTCCGGGACAATCCGATCATCCCTTTCGGTCTGTTTTCCATGATCCTGCAGGGCATCTTCTTCGCCTGGGCCTTCCCCAAGCTGTTTTCCGGGCCGGATTGGGTGATGAACGGGCTAAGTTTCGCCGGGGTGTTCGGCGTCGTGGGCTGGTCCTTCATGGTGCTGCCGGTCGCCGCGAAGTATCGCATGACCTCGGTTCGGGGGTTCATGGCGCTGGAAACGGCCTTCGTCGCCCTGCAATTCGTTGTGACCGGCCTGCTGATCGCCTGGGTCTATCGCGGCTGACCGGGCGCGCTCAGGCCCAGATATCGCCCATCGTGTAGCCGCTCGGCAACGGATCGTCATGTTCCAGGATCAGGGTGTTCAGCCCATAGATCCAGCTGCGGCCCGAGAGCGTCGGGACGACGGCCGCGCGGTCTCCGATCCGGGTCTCCTCGACCAGGCGCCCGGTGTAGACGGTGCCGAGGATGCCCTGATGGCGGAAATCGCGGTCCAGGGGCAGCTCTCCCTTGGCATGAAGGACCGCCATCTTGGCGCAGGTCCCCGTGCCGCAGGGGCAGCGGTCGATGGCGCCGGTCCAGGTGTTGGGATCGTCCCAATTCAGCGGCCCCGTCGCCATGGTCACTGCGTTCTTCCAATCGGCCTTGGGGTCCTCCGAAGGCCCCGAGAGCTGCGAAATCGTGATGCCGACGCCGGGGTAATCGGGATGGACCACGGGCAACTGCTCATGTGCGGCCTGGCGGATCAGGGCCGAGACCCGGGCGATCTCGCGGCCATGTTCGGGGATCAGCTGCAGGCCGGGGAATTGGCGCACATCGGCGATGGCGTAGAACATGCCGCCCCAGCCGACATCGACGCGGACCTTGCCCAGATGCGGCACCTCGATTTCCGCGTCCAGATGGGCGGCAAAGGCCGGCACGTTGCGGAAGGTGACGGCCTTGACGCGGCCGCCCTCGCAATCCGCCTTGACGCGGATCAGCCCGGCCGGAGCCTCCAAAGTCAGTTCGGTGACGGGCTCTTTCATCGGCAGGATGCCGGTCTCCAACAGCACGGTGACGACCGACATCGTGTTCCCACCCGACATCATCGGGTATTCGACCTGTTCCATGATGATGTAACCGGCATCCGCCTCGGGGTGGGAGGGCGGCACGATCAGGTTGCAGCAATGGGCGGGATAGCCGCGCGGCTCGCGCAGGACCAGCTGGCGGAGCTGGTCGTCGTTCGCCTCCAGCCAGCGCATCTTTTCCATCACCGAGGCGCCGGGGATATGCCCCACGCCCCCGGTGATCACCCGCATCGGGATGCCCGAATGCGTGTCGACGGCCTGGATCATGCGGCGGTATCCCATGGGTCTCTCCTGTGGTTTGGTCGCAGGATGACGGCGCCGGGGCCCTCGGGCAAACGAGAATTCCATGGCGAGAGAGATTAGCGGAACTATGGCCGAAGGGCGGCCAGCAGGTGATCCACGAAGCGCGCGACGATGGGACGCCGCAGGGCCGCGGCCTCGCATTTCATGAAATTCGCCCGGCCCGAGGTGATCGTGGCCGGATGCGCCCAGACCAGCGCGCCGCTCTGGATGAAGCCGCGCACCAGGTTGTGGATGCCCAGCATGACCCCCTCACCCGCAAGACAGGCCTCGGTCAGAAGCGTGACCTTGTTGGTCGAGAGGCTGGAGCGGGCCTCCAGCGCCGCGCCTTGGGCCTGGAACCACTCGGCCCAGCCCAGGGGATGCCACTGGATGGCGCCGGAACTCCAATGGCGGTCGTGAAGGTGCAGGAGGTTGGTGCGGTTCAGCCCGTCCAGCGTGAAGGGGCCATGTGCTGCCAGGTAGGCCGGGGTGCAGACCGGTTGGGCGACTTCCGGATACATCAGGTGCAGCGCGTCGCCGATTTCGAACCGCTCGTTGCCGCAGAGCAGGGCGATATCGACACCCGAATATTGGCTGAGGCCCGGGTCCTCGTCCGAAGCGAGGATGGTGAAGGAGGTGCCGGGATGCGCCCTGCGAAAGCTGTCGACCAGGGGTTTCAGCCAATAGGCGGCCAGGGCATCCGTCGCCGTGACGGTGATCACCTCGGGCCCCGGCCGCAGGCTCTGGACGCCGCCCGTGATGCGATCGAGACCCTCGGTGACCGAGGCGTAAAGCGTCGCCCCCTCGGGCGTGAGGTCGAGCGCATTGTGGCGGCGGACGAAAAGAGCGGTCTCCAGCGCTTGTTCCAACAGGCGGATTTGCTGGCTGATGGCGCCCTGGGTCACGTTCAGCTCGCGCGCGGCGAGGGTGAAGCTCAGGTGCTTCGCCGCCACTTCGAAGGTGGCGAGCGCGCCCAGGGAGGGCAAATGGCGGCGGCGGAGGGGCGGCATGGGGCCTCGGGAGGGGTTGCGTTGGGGATTAGCCATCCTATCGCAGACTGAGCGACACGTCTTCCCTGACCTGCGCCAAATGCAAGAGGCGCGCAGTCCACCGGCCGGAGTGGCGGAGAGGCACAGGGTCCCCAGTCAACGGGGCTCGGCGCTGGCCGACCGGGCGACCGGCGAACTCGCAGCGCGCCCGAAGGAAAATCAGCGAAAACAGATCGCAGCCGTACGCGATCTCCTTGTTTGAGATGAAGGGAATGCCGATCGTGTTGGCGCCTTGTGCCTGGTGGGCGCTGGCGACGGACAGGCGAAGGGCCCGGGTGGCGCCACTGCGCCGCCCGGGCCTTTGCGTGAGACCTGGGGATTAGCCCCAGGGATCGCACTCTCCCACAATGAGCACCTCGTCCCCGTCGATTTCGTCGGCGGGGACGGCGCCATAGGTCCCATCCCCGGCCTGAAAGACCACGATGGCGACCATCAGCGTGGCGGCGAGGCTGGCAGCGTAGGCGTGTGCATCTTTACGGGACATCTTTTCGGCTCCTGTCTGGAGGCGGAGGACCATCCCCCGCGCGACAGGACCTCGAAGGCCCGAGACGGTCTGACATCACCGGGTGCGTTCGGCTCGCCCGAATCCGCCCGGCGGCACGGGCTTGCCCCGTAGTCCGACCCCTCTGGGGTTGATCTCGAAGACCGGCCTCGGGCCAAGGAAGGGACAGGCGAGCGGGGGATGGGGCTCAGGCCAAAGGAGCCGCATGTCCAGCAGATGCGCACCCCTGCCAGACTTGATGCCAGGATGATGGCACGGGCCAAAAGGACGGGGATGAGACATGTGGCGCCCTGCCCCCCTTGGGGGGGAGGTCATCGTTGGAGAGTGCCGTTGTCGGGGGTGCTGCTGGCCGAATGCAAAGGCCACTGGCGGCCGCCAAGTCATCCGTGACCACGACTGTGGGGGGATCCCTCAGCCGCGCGCATCGCCAAGCGGTCCAAGCCAATTCTTCGTCAAGTTCTGGCTTCATGGCTCCGTTCAGCTTGCGCCAAAGGGTTGTGATCGCCACTGTCTGCAGAACGGGGGTCGGGGTGACAGCTTTCCTTCTCGATCATGGACTGGCGATTCGGATGGCGGATTTCGCCGGCGTCCTGCGTCTCGCCTTCGGCCTGCCGCACGATGAACAGGGCAAGACTTCGCAGCAGTTTGCGTGGGACAGGCTGACGGGGCCATACCGGAAGGAGGGTGTGAATTGACCTGGTTCGATCACGCGCTGGACTGGATGGGACGGCACATCGCGGGCAAGCTGACCGGCCCAAGTCCCGGCTACCTGCCCTTCACACCCTCAGATTTTGCGATCCTCACGCGCATCCTCTGCCCCGGCGACGTGATCTTGATCGAGGGCCGTGACCGGGTCTCCAGCGCGATCAAATACCTGACGCAGTCCACCTGGTCGCATGCCGCGCTTTACGTCGGCCCGCGCTTCGGCAACGACCACGTCTTGGTCGAGGTGAACCTCGGCGAGGGCTGCGTCTCGGCGCCCCTGTCAAAATACGCGCGCTGGCATACCCGCATTTGCCGCCCCATCGGCCTCTCGCCGGAGGAATGCAGAACGGTGGCCGACTTCATGGTCGGGCGGATCGGCGTGCAATACGACCTCCGCAACATCTGGGACATGCTGCGATATCTCTTGCCGAACCCGCCAGTGCCGGTGCGCTGGCGGCGGCGAATGCTGGCCTTCGGCTCGGGCGATCCGACGCGGGCCATCTGCTCTTCGTTGATCGCCGAGGCCTTCGAGACGGTGCGCCACCCGATCCTGCCCGACGTGGAGCAGGTCAAGGCGCGGCAAGGCTCGGAATTCGCGCGGGCCGAAATCCTGCACATCCGCCACCACTCGCTTTACGCCCCGCGCGACTTCGACCTGTCGCCCTATTTCCAGATCGTCAAGCCGCAGCTGGCCGAGGGTTTCGACCCGCATCGGCTGGTTTGGGCGGAAGGCGCGTCCCCGGACGAGGGGGGCTTGTGAGCGGAACTGCTCAAGACCCGCGCAACGGATGACGGGATCGGCATAGAGCCCAGGCCCATTAACCAGCGTCTCCCGCGCCTGTTGCAAGGCTCAGCCCTCAGGTTGTATTTCATTCAAAATTGAACGGCGTTACAGCACGTCCCGCCTCCTTCCGCAGCAAAGCCAGGGAATTCCTGGTCCAGCCAGCGATGCAGAACAGTCCCCCTCCCCCAAACCGCCAAAGCGCGCCCTCTTTGGCCAAATCATGGTTTCAGCTGACCGCACGCCCCATTTATTTCTTGGGTTCCGCAGTCAAAGCCCGGTCCAAGGCCTGCGGCCAGACGATCACACCGAGGTGCCGTCCGTCGACGCCGGTGCAGCGGGGCGCCTATTGAATGGCGATCGGCACCAGCATGTCATCGGTGTCGAGTTTCAGGGCGCTGCGCCAGAGGGGCGTCTTGAAGACGTGGGAGATGATCTTGCCCTCGCTGGTCTCCTCGGCCTCGGTCAGGAACCCGGCCCATTCGAGCGGCCGCAGGACGCAATTGAAGAAGGCCCCGATTGCGCGCCAACCGTCCGTGTCCCAACCGGGATCTGCGCCGTAGAAGGCCGCGAAGAGGTCGCGCTCCGAGGCGCCATGGTCTGCCTCGACGTTGATCACGTTCAGCCAGACGTCCCACTTGCCGAAAGGACGGTCATCGAACCGGGCGTAGGAGGCGTGATCGACGCGCAGCACGAAATGCGGGATCAACTCGGCAAAAAGACGGCCTGGGGCATCGGCCAGCTCCAGTCCGCGCTTCGTCAGCCGGAACTCATCCTTCAGGTGGCGCCCTAGGCGCAGCGAAATCAGGAGGTGGGCAGCACCTCGAGCGGCGGGAACTCGAATTCGTTGACGACCTTGTTGAAACGGAACATCTCCGCCGCCGTCTTGCCCGGCCATTGGAAGTGTTCAACAGCCCAATACACGAAAACGCGTTTGAAGGCGTCCGTCTTGGTCAGCCCAATCGACCCGTGCTCCCTGGCATAGCCCAGCGTCAGCAGCGCCGCCCGCAGGAGCGGCGAATGGCTCAGGTCAGGATGGTCGCTTGGAAGGGCGCGGAACTCGATCATGGGGCGATGGTGCCACGATGCGTCTGGCAGTTCCACGACAAAGGCGGGCGGGACGCGCGTTCCGTCCCCCGGGCGGCTGACCAGTCATCGGGATGCGGGCTTGCGCCATGGGCGCGCTCCGCATCCCGAGACCGTGGCAGCTGAACGACCTTCACTCCCCGGAAGGTGTCAGGCTGCCGCCCACACCTGGTCCCTGCGTCCCGTGGTCTCCGGCCCGGTCGAGAAGCGCCCGACAACCTGGTCGAGGCTCATGGCCTCCTCGGAGACCGCCCGCGAGGCGGCGTCGCTCTCTTCCGCCATGGCGGCGTTCTGCTGGGTGACTTGGTCGAGCTGCGTCACGCCGATGTTGATCTCATGCAGCGCCCCGGCCTGTTCGGAAGCCCCCCGCGAAATGTCGCCCACGATGGAGGAGATCCGGCCAACCTCGGCCACCACCTCGTTCAAGGCCGAGCGGGCTTGGTCGACCTGCTGCACGCCCTGCTCGACCTGCTGGGCCGAAGCGCTGATCAACCCCTTGATCTCGCGCGCGGCGGTGGAGGAGCGCTGCGCCAGTGCCCGCACCTCGGAGGCCACGACGGCAAAGCCGCGGCCTGCTTCCCCGGCACGGGCCGCCTCGACGCCGGCATTCAGCGCCAGCAGGTTGGTCTGGAAAGCGATGTCGTCGATCACCCCGATGATCTGGGTGATCTGCGCCGAGGAGCCTTCGATCTGGTGCATCGCCGTGACCGCGTCCAGCACAGTTCGCCCGGAGGTCTCGACCTTGGCCTGGGCGCGCAGCACCACCGCCTCGACCTCGCGCGAGCGGTCCGCCGATTGGGACATGCCCGCCGAGATCTCTTCCAGCGCGGCGGCGGTTTCTTCCAAAGTCGCGGCCTGGGTCTCCGTCCGTTTCGCAAGCTGCTCCGAGGCACGGGCAAGATCGCCCGACTGCGCCCGGATCGAGGCCGAGGCGCTGACCACCTGGCGCACCGATTGGCAAAGCTCGGTCGCCGCGTGGTTGAAGTCCTGCCGCAGCTGGTCATAGGCGCCCGCAAAGGGCTCGGAGATACCGACGGCCAGGTTGCCCGAAGCCAGTCGCTTCAGCTCGGCGCCTAGCCGGGTGATGACCTCCCCGGCCTCGGCCGCCCTAGCCTCCTGTTCGGCCACCATGGCCACCACCCGCTCCGAGACCTTGTCGATGTCGCGCGCGATGGCCCCGATGTCGTCGTTGCGGGTGATCGACCCGATGCGGAAGTCGAACGCGCCCTTCGCGACGTCGGCCAAGGCCCCGCGCAAGCGCAGGATCGGCTTGACGATATGGCGGGTGAACTTCCACGAAGTCAGGAGGGTTGCGATCATCACCGCAAGGGTGCCGCCGCCCAAGATCAGGGCATAGGCTTTGAAAGCGGCAGCGTTGGCCGCCTCGGCCCTGGCGCCATAGGCCTGCAAGAGGTCGCCCAGCCGGTCAAGCTCGCCCTCCAGCGCGGTGAACTTGGCCATGTAGTCCGGCAGTCCCTGCCGCGCCTCCGCCACATCGGTCAGGGCGCGCTTCGAGACCTCCTGGGCGGATTTCACATAGGCAGCCAACAGGGGTTTGACCGCCTCGACCTGGGCTTTCATCTCGGGCGGCAGAGGCTGAGTTTCGAGTTGCGCGAACTCCCAGCCGAACTGCTGGACCTCTGTTTCGAGACGCTTGGTCACATCCGCGACCTCGTCTGGCGTCCCTTCGTAGCCCACGACGAAAGAGCGCATGACCGAAGCCTCGATGCCGTCATGGAACATGTCGACGGCCATCTCGTGGCGCACCGCGTTCGTCACATCAACCTGGGTCGCAAGGCTCTGCCCCGATTTGAAAAGTGCGAAGGCCCCGAGCCCCGCGATGGCCAGAAGCGCCACGAGCGACAGGGCGGACATCAAAGCGAGGGCGTGTTTGATCGAAAGCGTGCGCAGCATGTTTGGTCCTGAGAGGAAAGCTGCGCCTGTCCTAATCGGGAAAATCTTAACAATCCGGTAAAGTTCACACTTTACGAATAGGCGTTCGCACAAGAACAGGCGGCCTTCCTTGGGGGCGGCGGCAAGAGTCCCAGCCCGGCGGGTCTCCCCGCCGGGCCAGGTGGTTGAGCTGCTGCCGGTTTCGTGGACAGCAGGTTAAGCTAGCATAGCGCGGGCCTCG
>CAMFIX010000010.1 GCA_945952425.1 uncultured Pseudorhodobacter sp.
CCCCCAGGACAGGCGTCGCTTCCGTTGGGATAGAGGCGCATGAAGATCCGGGACGGCAGCCCCGGCGACGCGTCCGCCATGGCGGAGCTGTTGAACGCCATCATCGCCATCGGCGGCACGACGGCGCATCAAGAGCCGACGACCCCCGCCAAGGTCATCCTGCACTGCATCGCGGGCCCCGATGTCCGAACCTCGGTCGTCGCGGTCGAGGGCGGCGAGGTCATCGGCTGGCAGGCCATCGAGAAATGGCAGGGTCAGATGCACATCGGCTCTTTCGTGCGGCCGGGCATCCAGGCGCGCGGCGTGGGCTCGGCCCTGTTCGCCCTGACGCTTGCCCGCGCCCGCGCCCTTGGCATCCCCGAAATCATCGCCTCGATCCGCGCCGACAACGTGCCCGGCCTGGCCTTTTATGCCCGGATGGGGTTTCAGGACTTCGCCCATGACCCGGACTTCGCCCTGAAGGATGGCACCGTCGTCGGCCGCATCCACCGGAGGCTGACGCTTGTTTGAGATCGCGACCCACCTGGCCCTGATCCTGATCGCCACGGCCTTCCTGGCCGGTTTCGTCGATTCCATCGCGGGGGGCGGAGGGCTCTTGTCGGTTCCCGCGCTGCTGCTTTGCGGAGTCTCGCCGCTGCAGGCTTTGGCCACCAACAAGCTGCAGGGCATGGTCGGATCGGGGACGGCCTTCGCCAATTACCTCCATGCTGGCCAAGTGCGCCCGCGCGACCAGCTGGGGATGGCCGCGATGAGCCTGTGTGCGGGCGCCGCGGGCTCGCTCGTCGCCTCGCATCTGCCGGCGGACCTGTTGCGCGTCATCATGCCGCCGATCCTGATCGCCATCGCGCTGTTTTTCGCACTGAAACCCGGGCTGGACGACCACCCCCGCCCGGCGCGGATCGGGGCCATGGCCTTTACCTTCGGCGTCGTGCCGGTGATCGCGGGCTATGACGGGTTCTTCGGGCCCGGCACCGGGTCGTTCTTCATGCTGGCCTTCGTGCTGCTGGCGGGCTCGGGCGTCTTGAAGGCGACGGCCGAGACCAAGATGCTGAACTTCGCCTCGAACATCGGCTCTTTCGCGGTTTTCGCGGCGCAGGGCCACATGCTTTGGGCGGTGGGGCTCGGCATGGCGGCGGCGCAGATGGCGGGGGCCACCTTGGGCAGCCGGTTGGCGATGCGCATCGGCGCCCGGCTGATCAAGCCGCTGTTGGTCGTCACCTCGACCGGCATGGCGCTGCGCCTGCTCTGGCAGGTCTGGGGCTAGGCGAAAAGTGCGGCGAAGGGGGCGCTTTGGCCGACCAGGGCCAGCGCCTCGGCCTCGCCCCAGGCCGGGCGCATCCGCACCTGGGTCGTCATGTCCAGGATCTGCTCCAGCATACGCACATAGCCGAAGACCGTCTGGCTTTCGACCAGCACGGCCGAAATCACCGGCTCGCGGAAGCGGGCGAGCTCTGGCGCCAGGCGGATGACGCGCAGAAGCATGCTTTGAAACGTCGCCTCGATCTCGGTGACCTCGCGCGTGTCGCACAGCATGGCATAGGTCGAATCGAAGCCCGGGTCATGGGCATAGGCCAGGAACAGCCGCGCGCCCTCGTCCACCGTCAGGCGGCCGCGAAAGCGGAAGCAGGCAAGACGGCGGGCGGGCAGGATGCGGTATTCGTGTTCCATGTCGCAAATTCGCGCAATTCGGCCGACGGCGCCTTGATCCAGGCCAAACCGGGCCGATCACGGTCGCGTCATTCGGCCGCCACGCTCAGCCGCCCCTCGCCGATCTGCACCAGGGCCGCCGTCACCCGCGCCATCTTCAGGCAAAAGGCCGAGAAGGCGGGCAGCGGCTCGACCCGGCGTTCGTCGAGATAGAGCGCGCGGTCGATCTCGATCTGCACGACATGCTTGCGGCTGACCGGATGGCCATAGGTCTGGGCGATATAGGCGCCCGCGAAGGGAGAGTTGCGGGCGGTGCGAAAGCCCTCGGCCTGGAAGATCGCCTCGATGCGGTCGACGATGCCGCGATCCGCTGCCGCGCCGAATCGGTCGCCCAGCACGACGTCGGGCAGGGGCTGACCGGGGCGGGCATGGCTTTCGATGGCCTCGTGCGGCATGGAATGGCAGTCCAGCAGGATGACCTCGCCGAAGCTGCGATGCGTCTCGGTCAGAAGCCCCCGCAGCCGGTCGTGCCAGGGGTGCCAGTGCCGCGTCAGCCGGTCTTGCGCCACGGCAAGCGGCAGTTTGCCGGAGTAGATCGCCCGCCCGCCCGCCACCACCCGGGGAATTACCCCGAGCCCCGAGGAGATTCGCGGGTTGTGCGCGGGCCGTGCGACGCCTTCGATGACGGCGGGGTCCAGCTCGTCCGGGCCGCGGTTCAGGTCGATATAGGCCCGCGGCGCCCGGGCGAGAATCAGCGGGGCCCCCATCAAGGGCGCGCGGGCGAAAAGCCGGTCGACATAGGCATCTTCCGACGACCGCAAGGCCAGGGCCGAAAGCGTGCTGGCCTTCAGGAAATCCGCCGGGTAATCGCGCCCCGAATGCGGCGAGGAGAAGACCACGCTGGTCGTGGCCTTGACCGGCCGGATCAGCCGAAAGGACAGGTCTTCCTGGACATGTTCGCGCGGGCTTGTCATGGCATTCAGCATAAGCCGTAAATTCGGTGCGGAGAAAGCCCTTGAACACCTCCGCGACTCTCTTTATAGGCACCCCACATTCGCAGAAACGGTGCGGGTTCGGAAACGGAACCGCGACGGATCAGCGGAACGTGGGCGGTTAGCTCAGCGGTAGAGCACTACGTTGACATCGTAGTGGCCACTGGTTCGATCCCAGTACCGCCCACCATTCGCCGCCTCCCGCAAGGGGGGCACGGTTTTCAACTGGCGCGACGACGCGCCGCGACAAAAGGGAGAGCGCCATGAAGGTTGCCAACTCGCTGCGTTCGCTGAAGACGCGTCATCGCGATTGCCAGATCGTGCGCCGCAAGGGCCGTGTCTACGTGATCAACAAGACGCAGAAGCGCTACAAGGCCCGTCAGGGCTGAGCAGCTTCGCTCGGTGATACGAAAAGGCCGCCCGGGACACCGTGGCGGCCTTTTGCTTTGCGGCTTGGCGAGAGTCGGGGCAGGCCCCGACCTACGAGAGGGCGGTCGTAGGTCGGGGGTTACCCCGACTCTCCCACCGTGACGCGTTTCCCATAGCCGTCCCGGTGCCCCGGCCCCCAAGTGCGACAGGTTGAACTCCACCCCGTAGGTCGGGGGTTACCCCGACTCTCCCGCCCACCACTTCCCCCCGCTCTCTCCCCGGTGCACTCTCCCCCCAAAGGAGCCCGCCCCATGCACACCAACCCCGCCTTCCGCCAAACCCCCGTCCCCGACAACCTCGCCTTCGCGCAAGCGCGCGGCTTCGGCATGCTGGCAGTGAACGGCGAGACGGGGCCGCTGGTCTCGCATGTGCCCTTTCTCCTGCGCGAGGGGGCGGCGCTGATCCACCTCACCCGATCGAACCCGATCGCGCGGGCCGGGGCCGCCCCGGCCGTTCTGGCCGTCGCCGGGCCCGACAGCTATATCTCGCCCGACTGGTATGGCACCGAAGACCAGGTGCCGACCTGGAACTACATCGCCGTCCATCTGCGGGGCCGGTTGGAGCCTCTGGGCCCCGAGACCCTGCGGCCGATGGTCGATGACCTCTCCACCCATTTCGAAGGCTTGCTCGCGCCGAAACCCGTCTGGCGCTCGACCAAGATGACCCCCGGCACGATGGAGCGGATGATGCGGATGATCCTGCCCTTCCGCCTGGTGATCGAGACGGTGGACGGCACCTGGAAACTCGGCCAGAACAAGACCCCGGCGCAGCGGATGGGGGCGGTCCGCGGCCTGCGCGGCTGGGCCGAACGGGCGCCGCGTGCGGTGCTGGCCGCAATGATGGAGGGATTGCCCGAATGAAGCTGTATTACTCGCCCACCTCGCCCTTCGTGCGCAAGGTCTCGGTGCTGCTGCTGGAGACCGGCCAGGAGGTCGAGCGCGTGCCGGCCGCGGGCAACCCCCTGGACCCCGGCACCGCTCCGCTACATCTGAACCCCTTGGGCAAGGTGCCCGCGCTGGTGACCGACGCGGGCCAGGCGCTCTTCGACAGCCGGGTGATCTGTCGCTATCTGGACGACCGCGCGGGGGCGGGGCTTTACGGGCCGGACACCTGGGCCATCCTGACGCAAGAGGCGCTGGCCGACGGCATCCTGGAGGCCGCGCTGTTGATGGTCTACGAGGGCCGCCTGCGCCCCGAACCGTTGCGCTTTGCCCCTTGGGTCGAGGGTCAATGGTCCAAGATCGCCCGTGCGCTGGATGCGCTGGAGGCGGCGCCGCCCGCGGGTGGGCTGACCATGGGGCAGATCGCGCTGGCTTGCGCGCTGGGCTATCTGGACTTCCGCCATGGCCTGCGCGACTGGCGCGCCGGTCATCCGCGGCTGGCCGCCTGGGAGGCGGGATTCGCCGCCCGGCCGTCGATGCAGGCCACGCTGCCCGTCGCCTGAGCGCCCGAAACCACCCCCCAAGATGGGTCGGGGCCCTGCGACTGCAAGGCCTCAACCCCCGGAAATCTTCACCAAAACCCCGGTCGGCGGCTTTGTTCACTGGACCTTGATCCAATCCTTGGCTAAAAACCGGCCCGCAAGGGCTGCGTCGGACGCGGCCTTTCTCGGCATAAGGGCCGTCAAGGCCGGCGAAGGGAGAACATCGGTGTCGCAAACAGACGATCACGCAGGAAGCCGGCGGGACTTCCTGTATTACGCCACCGCCGGGGCAGGCGTCGTGGCCACGGGCGCGGCGGTCTGGCCGCTGGTCAATCAGATGAACCCCTCTGCCGATGTCAAGGCGCTGGCCTCGGTCGATGTCGATGTCTCCGGCGTCGCCGAAGGCACCCAGCTGACCGTCCTGTGGCGCGGCAAGCCGGTTTTCGTGCGTCACCGCACCGCCGACGAGATCAAGACCGCCCGCGACGTCAAGCCGGAAGACCTGGTCGACAATTCGGCCGAGAATGACAACCTGCCTCCGGGCGGCGACGGCTCGGACACCAACCGCACGCTGGACAAGGACGGCAAGTGGCTGGTGATGATGGGCGTCTGCACCCATCTCGGCTGCGTGCCCTTGGGCGATGCGGGCGAATTCGGCGTCGGCGGGGCGGACAAGCCCGGCACCGGCGGCTGGTTCTGCCCCTGCCACGGGTCGCAATACGACACCGCCGGGCGCATCCGCAAAGGGCCCGCGCCCAAGAACCTTCCGATTCCCGTCGCCGCCTTCACCAGCGACACCGTCATCAAGCTCGGCTGAGGGGGGACATAATGGCCGGTATTCCGCACGACCACTACGAACCCAAGTCCGGTTTCGAGAAGTGGCTTCACTCGCGTCTTCCCGTCGTCAGCCTGGTCTATGACACGCTGATGATCCCGACGCCCAAGAACCTCAACTGGATGTGGATCTGGGGCATCGTCCTCACCTTCTGCCTGGTGCTGCAAATCGTCACCGGCATCATCCTGGCGATGCATTACACGCCCAACGTGGACCTGGCCTTCGCGAGCGTCGAGCACATCATGCGCGACGTGAACGGCGGCGTGATGATCCGCTATCTGCATGCGAACGGCGCCTCGCTGTTCTTCTTCTCGGTCTATTGCCACATCTTCCGCGGCCTTTACTACGGCAGCTACAAGGCGCCGCGCGAAGTGACCTGGGTCATCGGCATGGTGATCTATTTCCTGATGATCGCGACGGCTTTCATGGGCTATGTCCTGCCCTGGGGCCAGATGAGCTTCTGGGGCGCCACGGTCATCACCGGGCTCTTCTCGGCCATCCCGGGCGTCGGCACCTCGCTGCAGGAATGGCTGCTCGGCGGCTTTGCGGTCGGCAATGCGACGCTGAACCGCTTCTTCTCGCTGCACTACCTGCTCCCGTTCGTCATCGCGGGGCTGGTCGGGCTGCACATCTGGGCCTTCCACACCACCGGCAACAACAACCCCACCGGGGTGGAAGTGCGCCGCGGCTCCAAGGCAGAGGTCGAGGCCGATACCGTGCCGTTCTGGCCCTATTACGTGGTGAAGGATCTCTTCGCGCTGGCCGTGATCCTGACGATCTTCTTCGCCATCGTGGGCTTCATGCCGAACTACCTGGGCGACCCGGACAACTATATCCAGGCCAACCCGCTGCAGACCCCGGCGGCCATCGTGCCGGAATGGTATCTGCTGCCGTTCTACGCCATCCTGCGGTCGTTCGATAACACCGTCTGGGCCGTGCAATTCGCGCATTGGATCACCTTCGGCATCGTCGACAGCAAGCTCTTCGGCGTGCTGGCGATGGGCGCCGCGATCCTGTGCATGGCGCTGGCGCCGTGGCTGGACACGTCCTCCGTCCGCTCGGGCCGCTATCGCCCGATGTTCAAGGCCTGGTTCGCCCTGCTGGTCATCGACTTCGTGATCCTGATGTGGTGCGGCAGCCAGCATCCCAGCACCTTTACCGGCTGGGTCGGCCTGATCGCCGCCACCTACTGGTTCGCCTATTTCCTCGTGATCCTGCCGCTTCTGGGCGTGCTGGAGAAGCCGACGCTCGCGCCGGCCTCGATCGAGGAGGACTTCAAGTCGCACTACGGCAAAGCGGCCGAGTGAGGAAAGGGAAGAAGATGTTCCGCAAAATCGCCATCAGCGCCCTTTCCGCCCTGGTCCTGACCTCTGGCGCCGTCCGCGCCGAGGAAGGGGCCGAGACGAAGGACGTCGCCTTCTCGTTCGAGGGGCCTTTCGGCACCTTCGACGAACACCAACTGCAGCGCGGGCTGCAGGTCTACACCGAGGTCTGCTCGGCCTGTCACGGGCTGAAGCTGTTGCGCATCGGCTCGCTCGGGGAACCCGGCGGGCTGAACCTGACCGACGACATGGTCAAGGAATATGCCAAGGGGATTTCGGTCGTCGATACGCTGAACAACCCCGGCCTGATCGACCCGGCCACGGGCCAGCCGCGCCCGCTGACCCCGGCCGACCATTTCCCGGTCAACGATTCCTACTTCCAGGGCACCGGGGCGCATGCGCCCGACCTGTCGGTCATGGCCAAGGCCCGCAAGGGCTTCTCGGGCCCCTATGGGCTTGGCACCAACCAGCTTTTCAAGGGCATGGGCGGGCCGGAGCACATCTACTCGATCCTCACCTCCTTCACCGGAGAGACGAAAGAGCAGGCCGGTGTGACCTTGTATGAAAACAAGGCCTTCCCGGGCGGCTGGATGGCCATGCCCAACACCGCTTTGGCGGCGGGCCAGGTGACCTATGCCGATGGCACCGAAGCCTCGCTGGACCAGGAGTCCAAGGACGTCGCGGCCTTCCTGATGTGGGCGGCAGAGCCCCGCATGATGACCCGCAAGGAAAGCGGTCTGAAGGCGGTCATCATCCTGGGCCTGTTGTCGGTTCTGCTCTATCTGACGAACAAGCGGCTGTGGTCGAAGGTCAAGGGCAAGAAGCTCGCCTGAGGTTCGACAGGATTGGCAGAGGCCCCGGGGATGCCCCGGGGCCTTTTGCTTTGGGGGGCGCTGCTGGTCGTCTACCCCAGATACGCCCGCAACGCCGGTGGCGGGTTGGCGAAGATCTCTTCGGTCGGCACCGGGGGCGCCGCCACACCTCCCGCCACCAGCACCACATGGCTGGCAAAGCGCTGCGCGTCCGCCGGGTCGTGGGTGACCATCAGCACCGTGGTTCCCGATTCCTGGGCCAGCTCCCCGACCAGCCCCAGAAGGTCGGCCTTCAGCGCAGGCCCCAGTGCCGCGAAGGGTTCGTCCAGCGCCAGCACCGGCCGACCCTGCAGCAGCACCCGGCCCAAGGCCGCCCGCCCCTGTTGCCCGCCCGACAGCTCCGACGGCCGCCGTCCCTCCATCCCCCCCAGCCCCAGCCGCGCCAGCACCGCCGAGACCCGGGCCCGGTCGGCATCGGTCAGCCTCAGCCGCGGGTTCACCGCCAGCCCAAGGTTCTGCGCCAGGGTCAGGTGCGGAAACAGGTTCTGGTCCTGAAACAGCATCGCGACCGGCCGGGCGGAGGGCTCTTGGCCGCCGATCTCTCTCCCTTGCCAGCGCAGGCTGCCCTGCACCGGGATGAAGCCCCCAAGCGCCAAAAGCAGCGTCGACTTCCCCTCGCCCGAGCCGCCCAGCACCGCCACCCGCGCGCCCTTCGGCACATCGAAAGCGGCGCGCAAGGTAAAGGCGCCTTGTGTCACGGTCAGGTTCAGGCTCAGCCCGTCATTTTGCGGCATGGCGGCCTCCGAGGTCGAAAAGCGCGAAGAGGGTGAAAGACAGCGCCACCAACAGCAGGGCAGCGCCCGAGGCGGCCTCCATCCGGTAGGCGCCCGCCAGACGCTGCACGACCAGCGGCAGGGTGGCGGCGTCCTGGTCGGCGAACAGCGCGATGGTGCCGAGGTCGCCCATCGACAGGGCCGCCGCGATCCCGGCGCCAAGGCCCAAGGGCCGCGCCAGCCGCGGCAGGGTCAGGAACCGCAGCCGGGCGAGGCCTTGCAGCCCCGTCGCCCGGGCCAGGCGGTCGTAATCGGCCACCAGCCGCCGCGCCTCGGGAAGAAGCAGCCGCATCAGGAAAGGCAGCGCCATCAGGGCATTGGCGGTGATCGTGGCGGGCAAAGCCACCGTCTCGGGGCGAAGCAAGGGCCGCAGCAGCAGGAACCAGCCGGTGCCGAGCACGAGGCCCGAGGCCACCATGGGCAGCATGGCGACCAGCTCGGCCCAGCGGCTGCCCCGCGCGGCCGCCAACGCCAGCGGCAGCGCCGCGCCCGTGGCCAAGGCCGCCGCCGCCAGCGCCGCGACCAGCGAGCGCCCCGCCGCAGGCCAGACCTGCGCGGGCAGCACCAGAACTCCCGGCAGCCCCTCGACCAGCACCGCCACCAGCGGCAGGGCCAGGAACAGCGTGCCCAGGGCGATCACCGGCCCGTCGCCGACCGATCCGCCCAGCGCCATGGG
Organism: uncultured Pseudorhodobacter sp.; assembly: GCA_945952425.1. Lineage (GTDB taxonomy): Bacteria > Pseudomonadota > Alphaproteobacteria > Rhodobacterales > Rhodobacteraceae > Stagnihabitans. Next base: position 8,970 of record CAMFIX010000010.1, read on the forward strand.
CGCCCGGTCCAGCCCGGCGCCCATCGCCTCGGGCAGGGTCACCCGCGCCGCGACCCAGACCGCGCAGGCCGCCAGCCCCGCCTGCAGCCCCGCCAGCGCCGCCGCATGGCCGGGCTCGAAGTCGAAGCGCAGGGCCTGGTAGATCGCAAGCTCGATGGTCGTGGCCGAGGGCCCGCCGCCGAGCGTCAGGGCGACGACGAAAGAGGTCAGGCAGACGAGAAAGATCGCCAGGAATGCCCCGGGCACCTGCGCGCGCAGCATCGGGAGTTCCAGGTGGCGAAAGCGGGCGGAGGCGGGCAGGCCGAGGGTGGCGGCCAGCCGCAGCCGCTCGGCCGGGATGGCGTGCCACCCCTGCACCAGGATGCGGGTCGCCAGCGGCAGGTTGAAGAAGATATGGGCCAGCAGCACCCCGGTCATCCCATACAGCGGGAAGGGGGCGCCGATCAGGGTGCTGACCCAGCCCGAGCGGCCATAGACGGTGACGATGCCCAGAACGGCAACGATGGTCGGCAGAAGGAAGGGCGCGCCCAGCAAAGTCATCAGCGCCCCGCGTCCCGGGAAGCTGCGGCGCACCAGGGCGCGGGCCAGCGGCACGGCCAAGGCGCAGGAGATCGCCGCTGACAGAGCCGCCTGGGTCACGGTGAACCGCAGGGCGGCGAGGTCCGCCGCCCTGAGCACCAGCCCCGATTGCAGCGCCAGTGCGGCCAGGGGGGCCAGCACCAGCACTCCAACCAGCGCGCTTACTTGGCGAGCGCCGCTTGCCATTCTTCGATCGCAGGGCCGCGCGCGGCCTCGGCCTCGGCGGGGGACAAAAGCAGGGATTTCGTCGGCTGGATCAGGGTTTCGAAGCCCGCGGGCAGGCCTGCAGCCGGTGTCTTGGCCGGATACATCCAGTTCGTCGTCGGCAGCACCGATTGCGCCGCATCGCCCGCCAGATAGGCCAGGAACTGATCGGCCAGCGCCGGCTGCTTGGCGGCCTTCAGCTTGCCCGCGACCTCGACCTGCAGGTAATGGCCCTCATCAAACAGCGCGGCGGTCTTGGTGTCGTCCTTCTCGGCGATCAGGTGATAGGCGGGCGAGGTGGTGTAGGACAGGACCATATCCGCCTCGCCCTTCAGAAACAGCCCATAGGCCTCGTCCCAGGAGGGCGTGACGGTGACGATATTGTCGGCCAGGTCTTTCCAGATGGCCCCCGCCTGATCGCCGTAAGCCGCCTTGACCCACATGACCAGCCCAAGCCCCGGCGTGGACGAGCGCGGGTCTTCGATGACGACCTTCAGGTTCGAGGCGGCGAGCTCCTTGAAATTATGCGGCGGGTTCTTCAGCGTCTTCAGGTGGACGAAGGCGAACCAGCCCCAGTCGAAGGGCTGGAAATCCGGGTCGGCAAAGGGCACCGGCAGGGTGTTGGGCTGGGCGGTGACAGGCGCAAACAGCCCCGTCGCCCGCGCGGCCTCCATCAGCGAGGTGTCAAGGCCGACGACCACATCCGCCTCGGACTTCTCGCCCTCCATCTTCAGCCGCGACAGGATCGCCCCGCCATCGCCCGCCGCGATATAGTTCACCTTGCAGGCACAGGTCGCCTCGAACCCTTTGGCGATGGCCGGCCCCGGCCCCCAGTCGGCGGTGAAGCTGTCATAGGTCAGCACGTTCAGCACCGGCACATCGGCGAAGGCCGGGGTGACGAGGAACGCCAGTGCAGTCAGGAATTTCATCTTTCTCTCCATTCTGCGACGGGCGGGAATGGAGCGGGCGTGAGCGCCGTTACCTTCCCTCCGCCGGTATGATCCGGTTCAGGTTCAACGGGTCCGCTTGCGCATCTCAGGCCAAAGGCCACCCCGAGGTGAGGGCGAACATAAGCCGTTGGGCGCCGGGCGCAAGGGGGGTTAAATCCGCAGGCGTAATCGGATAAGGCGGGGTCAGGAGGCCCCCATGTCGCTGAACACCTTCGGTCACGTCTTCAAATTCACCACCTGGGGCGAAAGCCACGGGCCTGCCATCGGCGCGGTCGTGGACGGCTGCCCGCCGGGGATCGCCCTCAGCGAGGCGGATCTCCAGCCCTGGCTGGACAAGCGCAAACCGGGGACCAGCAAGTTCACGACGCAAAGGCAAGAAGAGGACGCGGTGCGCATCCTCTCGGGCGTGTTCGACGGGGTGACGACGGGGACGTCGATTTCCTTGATGATCGAGAACACCGACCAGCGGTCGAAGGATTATTCCAACATCGCGCAAAGCTTCCGGCCGGGCCATGCCGACATCACCTATCACCAGAAGTATGGCGTGCGGGATTATCGCGGCGGCGGGCGGAGCTCGGCGCGCGAGACGGCGTCGCGGGTGGCGGCGGGGGGCGTGGCGCGGGCGGTGCTGAAGGCCCTGGTGCCGGGGCTGAAGATCACTGCTTACATGGTGCAGATGGGGACCAAGGTGGTGGACCGCAGCCGCTGCGACCTCGCGATCATCGGCGACAACCCGTTCTGGTGCCCCGATCCGGTGGCGGCGGGGGAATGGGCGGAGTACCTCGACGGCCTGCGTCTGGCGCACAATTCGGTCGGCGCGGTGATCGAAGTGGTGGCGACGGGCGTGCCGTCGGGGCTCGGGGCGCCGCTTTATGGCAAGCTGGATGCGGACCTCGCCAGTGCGATGATGTCGATCAACGCGGTCAAGGGGGTCGAGATCGGCGAGGGCATGGCGGCGGCCGCCCTGACCGGGGTGGAGAACGCCGACGAGATCCGCATGGGCTCCCAGGGGCCGGAGTTCCTGAGCAATCACGCCGGGGGGATTTTGGGCGGGATATCCTCGGGCCAGCCGGTGGTCTGCCGGTTCGCGGTGAAGCCCACGTCGTCCATCCTGACGCCGCGGCGCACGGTGAACGAGGCGGGCGAAGAGATCGAGCTGATCACCAAGGGCCGCCATGACCCCTGCGTCGGCATACGGGCCGTGCCGGTGGGCGAGGCGATGATGGCGCTGGTTCTGGCGGATCACCTGCTGTTGGATCGGGCGCAGACGGGCGGGGTGCGCGGCCGGATCGGGTGAGGGGGAGAGTCGGGGCAGGCCCCGACCTACGCAGTGGCCGAATCGACGGTTCATGGAGAGTCGGGGCAGGCCACGACCTACGGCGCTTCGCGGCTTGTCGGCGGTCGGCACCGCTCCGCCGCGTAGGTCGGGGGTTACCCCGACTCTCGCGACGATAACCGCCAAGCCCCATGAGCCCGTCACCCCCGCCCGCCCGGCCTCGCCTTCAACTCCGCCACGAACTCGCGCAACAGGGCCACGCGGCGCGGGCGGAAGCTTTCCGCGGTCAGGGTCACCTCCTCCATCGCCTCCAGCCGGAACCTGCGGAAGCCCTGGCGCAGGCAGCACCAGGCCAGCAGCATCAAGGTCTTGTCCAGGAACACCACCGACAGCGGCCAGATCACCCGCCGGGTCTTGCTGCCGTCGCGGTCGGTGTAAAGCAGGGCCACGGCGCGCTCTTCCCAGACCGCCTCGCGCAACAAGGCCATGCACTCCGGCACCGGCGGGCGGCGCTCGAAACGGTAGATCTGCGCCGAGGCATGCATGGCCTGACGCTGCAGCCTTTCGGGCAGAGTGGCGATGACCTTGGCGCGGGCGGCCTCGGCGGCGCGGGCGAGCGCGGCATCGCCCGCCAGTTGCACCTCGGCCAGGCCCAGAACCAGCGCCTCGATCTCCAGCCGCGTGAACATCTGCGGCGGCAGGGCCGGGTCTTCGGTCAAAGTATATCCCAGCCCCGGTTCGCCGTCGATCAGCGCCCCCCCGGCGCGCAGGGCGGCGATGTCGCGGTAGAGCGTGCGGGGCGAGACCTCGGTCTCTTCGGCCAGACGTTCGGCGGTCACCGGCTGGGGCAGGCGACGGATGGCAGAGAGCAAACGCAACAGGCGGTCGGCGCGTGACATGCTGACAGGATATGACAGGAGTGCCCGGCGATAAAGGGGCATCAACCCAAGGAGACTGAAGATGCTGACCCTGATCCACGGCCCGAACTCGCGCTCGACCCGCATCCTGCACCTGATCCACGAAATGGGGATCGAGGACCGGATCGAGATCAAGCCGGTGGGCATCGTCTATCGCGACGGAAGTGGTGCGGCTGACCCCGCCAACCCCCATCCCGAGGGCAAGGTGCCCGCGCTGATCCACGACGGCACGCTGATTACCGAAAGCGGGGCGATCATGCTGTATCTGACCGCGCTCTTCCCTGACTCCGGCCTCGCCCCCAAGCCCGGCACGCCCGAGCGCGGCACGTACCTCACCTGGCTGTTCTGGTATCAGGGCGTGGCCGAGCCGGTGATGATGGCCGCCGCCATGGGCATCGAGCATCCGGGCTATTATCGCAACTTCCGCGGGGTGGCCGAGGTCCAGTCCCGCGTCCGCAACGCGCTGGCGAAAGGCCCCTGGCTTTGCGGCGACAGCTATACGGCGGCGGATGCCTTGTGTGGCTCGGCCTTCACCTTCTTCCCGCAATTCGTGCCGGACGAGCCCGCCTTCAAGGATTGGGTCGCCCGCTGCGCCGCGCGGCCCGCATTGGCCCGCGCCAAGGCGGAGGATGCGGAGATGGTGGTGGCGGCCTGAAGAAGAAGGGGAGGCGCTGCCTCCCCCGCCCTTGTGCCAAGGGCTCCCCCACCGGGATATTTCTCCAGTGTGAAAGACGAGAGTGTGAAAGACAGGGACGCGGATCGTCTTTCACACTGGCTCAAATATCCCCGCCGGAGGCTCCGACCGTTGCGCAGCGGGACGCCAAAGCAAAAGGCCGCCCCGGATGGAGCGGCCTTTTCCCACGTCTTTCGCCGGTTCAGGCGTTGACGGAATCCTTCAGCGCCTTGGCGATGGTGAACTTCACCTGCTTGTCGGCGTCCTTCTTGACCATCTCGCCGGTCGCTGGATTGCGAACCTCGCGCGCCGGGCGCTCGCGGCAGACGACCTTGCCCAGACCCGGCAGCGTCACGGCGCCGCCGGCGGCCACTTCGCGCGCCACGACTTCGGCGATGGCATCCAGGGCGGCGGTGGCGGTCTTCTTGTCGGCGCCCATGGCATCGGCCAAGGCGGCCACGAGTTGGGTCTTGGTCATCGGTTTGGTCATCATGTCCCTCGGATGATCTTTATCGGATTGGGGTGCCGCACAGCGGCCTGCCGCCCCGTGAACAGGTTTTTTGCGTGCAAGGCAAGGGCTTTTGGCCCTTGCCGGCCAATTTCGGCCATCAGAGGAAGGCGGTTTCCTCGAAACTGCGCAGTTTGCGGCTGTGGATCTCGCCCAGCGGCATGTTGCGCAGGGACTCCATCGCGCGGATGCCGATCTGCAGGTGGCGGGAGACCTGGGTCTTGTAGAAATCGCTCGCCATGCCGGGGAGTTTCAGCTCTCCGTGCAGGGGTTTGTCGCTGACGCAAAGGAGCGTGCCATAGGGCACCCGGAAGCGGAAGCCGTTGGCGGCGATGGTGGCCGACTCCATGTCCAGCGCGATGGCGCGGGATTGCGAGAGGCGCCGCACCGGGCCGGACTGGTCGCGCAGTTCCCAGTTGCGGTTGTCGATCGTGGCGACGGTGCCGGTGCGCATGATGCGCTTCAGCTCGTAGCCGGTCAGCTTGGTGACCTCGGCCACCGCCTCCTGGAGGGCGATCTGGATCTCGGCCAGCGCCGGGATCGGCACCCAGACGGGCAGGTCGTCGTCCAGCACGTGATCCTCGCGCAGATAGGCATGGGCCAGGCAGAAGTCGCCGAGGTTCTGGCTGTTGCGCAAGCCCGCGCAGTGGCCGACCATCAGCCAGGCATGGGGCCGCAAGACAGCGATATGGTCGGTCGCGGTCTTGGCATTCGACGGCCCGACCCCGATGTTGACCAGGGTGATCCCGTTCCCATCCGCCCTTTTCAGGTGATAGGTCGGCATCTGTGGCGTCTTGGTGCTGGGCTCCAGAACGCCATCCGCCGCGGTGATCTCGGCATTCCCCGCCGCCACGAAGCCGGTATAGCCCAGGGTCGGGTCGGCCAAGGCGGCGCGGGCGAAGGCCTCGAACTCGTCGACATAGAACTGGTAGTTGGTAAACAGCACGTAGTTCTGGAAATGGATCGGGTCGGTCGCGGTATAATGCGCGAGCCTTGCCAGCGAGTAATCCACCCTTTGCGCCGTGAAGGGCGCCAGCGGCAGCGAGCCATCGGGGTTCTGCGTCCGCGTGCCGTTGACGATGTCATCGTTCGTCGTCGCCAGGTCCGGCACGTCGAAGACATCGCGCAGCGAGAACTCCATCACCCCCTGATGCGGCACGGTCTGGCCCGCCATGGCGAAATGCAAGGGCATCGGCGTGTCGGACACCCCGATCTCGACCGCGACGCCGTGGTTCTCGATCAACAGGCCCAGCTGCTGGGTGAAGTAATTGCGGAAGAGGTCGGGCTTGGTCACCGTCGTCGCATAGATGCCGGGATGGCTGACATGGCCAAAGCTCAGGCGGCTGTCGGTCTTGTCATGGCTGGTCACGACAAGGCGGATCTCGGGGTAATAGGCGCGGATGCGGTGGGCGGGCTTGCCCTCGGCCAGGGCGCGGGCAAAGCCCTGCGAGAGGAAGGCGGTGGCCTCGTCATACAGCTCTTGCAGCCGGGCGACGGCGGCTTTCGCTTCGGTGAAGGCCTGGGGCGGGGTCTTGGGCGGGGTAAGCAGTTCGTCTTGCATCGGTCACCTGATTTGATCGGCCATCTAAGGCCTTGCCGCCTGTTTAGGCAAGCAAGATGACAGTCAGGCGGCGCGGAACATCAGGATGAAGGCGCGGTCGTCGGCGTGCGCGGGGTCTTGGGCTTGGGCCGCCGCGCCATAGACCTGCACGGGCAGGTCTTGCAGGTCGGTGATCGCACCCTCGGCCTGCAGGGCCTGCAGCGCGGGGGCGAATCTGTCCCAGACGCGCAGGTTGACCGACAGGGCGAAGAGACAGCCGGGCAGGGCCACCGCCAGCAGCGGGCCGAAAGCCTCCGGCCCGACATGGCCCGCGGTGAACGTGCCCGAGGAGGTGATGCCGCGATAGACCCGCGGCAGCGGCAGGGATTTCGTGACATCCGCCCGGATCAGCGCGCGGTAAATCCCCTTCTCCGCCGCCTTGGTCAGCATCTCGGCCGAGACATCCAGCCCGTCGATCTCGCCGCCAAAACCCTCCCGCAGGGCCGCCGCGCAAAGCCCGGTGCCGGCGCCCACATCCAGGACCGGGCCTTCGCCCCCCGCGGCCAGGAAGGCGCGGGCGACATGGGCGGGCAGGCGATAGTCCAGCCGCTCCGCGAAGCCCGCGTCATAGCTGTCGGCCCAATCGCGATAGAGCTTCAGCGTCGCCTCGGGGCCGGTGAGGGCAAGGGCAGAGGTCAGGTCGGTCATCGCGCGATGATGGGCGGGGCGGTGGCCGCCGTCAACCGCTTGCAGCGGCGCGCAGGCCTTGCGACAAGGGGGCATGAACACGCTTCTCTCCATCGGGCACGGCTATTCGGCCCAGGCCCTTGCACGCAGGCTCTTGCCGCAGGGCTGGCGCATCATCGGCACGACGCGCAGCCCCGAGGGCGTGGCAGAGCTTGCCGCCACCGGGATCGAAGCGCGGCTCTGGCCGGGCGAGGCCCTGCCCCTGGGCGAGGCCACCCACCTTCTGACCTCGGTCCCTCCGGGCGCCGCCGATCCGGTGCTGGCCGCGCATGGGGCGCAGATCGCGGCGGCGGGGCTCAAGTGGGTGGGCTATCTCTCGACCACCGCCGTCTATGGCCACCACGAGGGCGCCTGGGTGGACGAGACCACGCCGCCCGCCCCCTCCACCCCCCGCGGCGCGGCCCGGCTGAAGGCCGAAGAGGCCTGGGGCGCGCTGGACCTGCCCTTGCACATCTTCCGCCTCGCCGGCATCTACGGCCCCGGGCGAGGCCCGTTCGAGAAGGTCCGCGACGGCAGCGCCCGGCGCATCGTCAAGCCGGGTCAGGTGTTTTCCCGCATCCATGTCGAGGATATCGCCAATGTGCTGGAGGCCGCCCTGCTGCGCCCCAGCCCCGGGGTCTACAACGTCTGCGACGACGACCCCGCCAGCCCCGAGACCATCCTCGGCGCCGCCGCCGAGATGCTGGGCCTGCCTCCGCCGCCGATGGTGCCCTATGACCAGGCCGAAATGACCGAGATGGCCCGCAGCTTCTATGCCGAGAACAAGAGGGTGCGGAACGACAAGATCAAGGCGGTCCTGGGCGTGCGGCTGATGTATCCGACCTACCGCGAGGGGCTGGCGGCGATCCTGGCCGGGGGCTGAGCCCCCCCGTCGAGGCCCCCCGCGATTTTCATCCCCCCGCCCGCATCACAACCCCTTGAACGCCGCGCGCCGCCTCCCCATCTGAGGTTTGCGGACCGGGCCCCTCTGACGCCAAAGCGTGATGTCGGACCGCATCGAGCAAAAGCTCGATCGGGCCCTCCGGTCGAGCCCCAACAGAGAGGTTCGACTTGGATACGCTTCTTGCCCCCTTCCTCGGCACGCCGGTGTGGATGTGGCTCACCTTCCTCGGCATCGTGCTGACGCTTCTGGCCGCCGACCTCGGCCTGTTCCACACCAAGGCGAAGGAGATCGGCGTGGCCGAGAGCCTGCGCCTTTCCGCGCTTTACATCGCGCTCGGTCTCTCCTTTGCGGCCTTCGTCGGCCACCAGATGGGCGGCGCCGCCGCCACGGCCTACCTGACCGCCTTCGTGGTGGAAAAGTCGCTGTCGCTGGACAATGTCTTCGTCATCGCGCTGATCTTTTCGTCGCTGGCCATCCCCCGCGCCCTGCAACACCGCGTGCTTTTCTGGGGCATCCTCGGCGTCATCGTCCTGCGCGGGTTGATGATCGGCCTCGGCGCCGCCCTGGTCGCCGAATACCACTGGGTGCTTTACCTCTTCGCGGCCTTCCTGATCGTCACCGGCATCAAGATGCTCTGGTCGACCGAGAACCACGACCCCGCCGCCAACCCCCTGGTGCGCTTCCTGAAATCGCGCATGCCGCTGACCGAGACGCTGGACGGCGAACGCTTCTTCACCCGCCGGAACGGCGCGCTGATGGCGACACCCCTCTTCCTCGCCCTCATCATGGTGGAAACCGCCGATCTGATCTTCGCCGTCGATTCGGTGCCAGCCGTCTTTGCCATCACCGCCGACCCGTTCCTGGTCTATACGTCCAACATCTTCGCCATCCTCGGCCTGCGCGCGCTTTACTTCGCGCTCTCCGCGATCCTGCACCGCTTCGCCTATCTGAAATACGCGCTGGCCGCCCTGCTGGTCTTCATCGGCTCGAAACTCTTCATCGCCGACGCGCTGGACTGGGAGAAATTCCCCGCCGCCCTCTCGCTCGGCGTCACGGCCGCGATCCTGGGCACCGGCATCGCCGTCTCGCTCTGGAAAACCCGCGAGACCCCGAAGCCCATCGGCTGAACCAAAGGGGCGCGCCCGATCCGGCCGCGCCCCTTGCTCTTTCATACTGGCCCAAATATCCCACGGGGGTCCGGGGGTGTGAAACCCCCGGCGCTTTCCACCCTCACTGCGCCAAAGTCATTCGGGCTGAACCATCCGCCCCATCGCCCGCCCGCCGAGGATATGCAGGTGGTAATGCGGCACTTCCTGGCCGCCATCCTCCCGCGTGTTGGCAATCGCGCGGAACCCGCCCTCCAGCCCCAGCCCCGCCACCACCTGGGCGACTGTGCGGTGGAAATCCACCAGCTCCTCGGCCGAGGCTTCGGCGGCGAAATGGTCCAACGAGACATAGGCCCCTTTCGGGATCACCAGCACATGCACCGGCGCCAGGGGGCGGATGTCGTGGAAAGCCAAAGTATGGGCCGTCTCGGCCACGGTCTTGTTGGGGATCTCGCCGCGCAGGATGCGGGCGAAGATATTGGTCGGGTCATAGGCAAACATGTCTCAGTCCACGAAAAGATAATGGGTGCCGGCGATCTCGCGCGCCTTGGGGGCAGGTATATCCAGAAACTCCGCCAGCGGCACCGTGTTTTCATCCACCGTGTCCGATTGCTTGATCTGGTAGAAGCCCGGGAAGCCGGCATCGCGGATACGGTCGGACTCGAAACGCACATCGTAGCGGATCGTCGGCAGCAGCCGGGCGATCACTTCGTTCGGTGTCGAATCCGCCGCCAGACCCACCCGTTTCGCATGGCCGATCAGGTAGTCATCCGTGAAGTCGCATTGAATCTCCAAGAGCCGCACCTTGGCCTTGTCGTTGTAGAAATCCTGCATCAGATCGACATTGGCCGGGTCGATGCAGACGACCAGCACATCGGACTGCCAGTAATCGAACAACATCCGCACCAGCGCCCGCCTGTGCCTTGTGCGCTTTTCCAGCGTGGACTGGATGCCGCCCAGGTCGGGCAGGGGGGTAGAGGCCTCGTTGAACAGATACTCCACCGCCGGGTAATTCGTCACCTGCCGCACCCGGTCCACCAGGCGCTTGGCGACATGCCATTTCTTGCAGGTCACCATCAGCAGGGTCCGCGTGCGGCCCAAAGAGCTTTCCGTCTCCCAGAAGCGCGGCGCGAAACGGCGGCCGACGCGGCCGCGGCCGACCAGGAAGTGAAAGAGGCTCCGCCCCTCGTTCGAGACGGCGAACTTGTGCCCTTTCTCGATGTAAAGCTTGCCCAGCCGCTCTTTCAGCTCTTGCGCATCGGGGCTGATCTTGCGGGCAAACAGGTAATCCTGCGCCAGAAGCAGGTCGTAATGGTCGTTGTAGAAGCTGACCGGCATGCCGTAATCGGTGAACATCAGGAAGGTCAGCGTGCGGGTGCGGATTTCGACCTCGGGCACCAGGTGGCGCACCAGGGTCTGGAAAAACGTCTCGTCCGGAATCCAGGTGGTCGAGAAGAACCGCATCACATCGGGCCGCGCCTTGACGAAGGCCAGGATCAGCTCGATCGTCCGCCGCCGCAGGCACCACCACTGCGAGCCTATCATCATCTGCAGATCATGCGGCACCGAGCGCCGCAGCCCCAACCGCTCCTGCCACTCCATCGAGCGGTAGAACCACTTTTTCTGGCTGCGCTCGTTGAAATAGTGGCGATAGACCAGCCGCTCTTCCTTGATGCCGGTCTTGATCCAGTCCGAGGCGAAGAAGTCGAAGCTTTCGATATAGTCGCATTCCGCCGCATCGAGAAAGCGATGGGCATATTCCGCCGTCTTCACCGGCATGCAGTCGCCCGAGAGCATGTAGAAATGCGTGGCGCGCGGAAAGGCGTCCACCGCCGCCTCGACGGCCTGAAGGGTGGCATCGACCAGACTCCACTCCCCCCAGCCGCATTTGACGCGGCGCTGGGCGAAGGTGACGGCGGGGTTGGTGGCCAAGGCCTCGCGGATGCGCTCGTAATCCTCGCGCTTGGCGCGGGCGTCGAAATGGATGGCGATGAAATCCCCGGCCGCGGTCAACCGCTCGGCCTGGGCGATGATGCCAGCCGCGTCCTTGTGGCACAGGAGGATGTAGGCAATTTTCGCCATCTTGGAAACAATCCGACAGGTCTTCCGCTCTTTGTTGCCCTAGATAGCTTTATCGGACATTGAAAAGACAGACATTCTTTGCTTTTTTCGCCCTAGAATTTCCAAGGTTCCGGTCCAGACCGGCAAACGGACCGCGAAGGAGACGAGTATGGGCTTTCCAGGCACCTGGATGACCGAAAGTGGCAGCGTTGTGTATCGCGTGGTGCCGAAATGCGCCTGCTCGACCATCGGGCAGATCATGTTCTATGCCGACCATGGGGCGTTTTTCGATGGCGACATCCATGACGCGACCGAGGGCATGCACAAATGGTCGATGGAGGCCAGCCAGCCCCTGATCGAAAAGACGGTCAAGGCGCGCAAGACCTATACGTTCACCTGCGTGAGGAACCCCTATACGCGGATTCTGTCGTCCTTCTTCGACAAGATTTGCGGCATCCAAAGGAACGGCCGCCGCTATCGCGGCAACATGGTGCCTTTGCTGGTGCAGAAATACGGGGTGGAGGTCGGCGGCCCGGAGGGGAAGGACGATTTCGACCAGATCGCCAGCTTCCGCCGCTTTCTCCTCTTCGCCCGCGACACGATCCGCTTCAAGAAACCGATGGAGCCGGACATCCACTGGAGTGCTATGTCCGGGCATATCTCGACCTTCATCGTGAACGGCGGGCGTTACGACCAGATCTTCTTCACCGAGAAGTTCGACGATGGCATGCAGAAGGTGGTCGACAAGATGGCGCCCAAGCACGCCATCGACCTGAAGCAGATCCCCCGGTTCAACGAAAGCGAAGGCCACGGGCCGAAGCGCGCGCATCCGGTGGAAGACTATTTCGACGACCTCAGCCGCCACCTGGTCTGGGAAATCTACAAAAAGGACTTCCAGCTCTTCCAATACGATTTCGACAACCCGGCCAACAAGATGCCCCTGGCCGAGGTCGATCTGGCGGAAGTGCATGCGAAACTGGGCGAGTAAAGCGCCTGGCGACCAGCGCTGGAGGGGTTTCACACCCCTCCAGACCTCCCCGTGGGATATTTGCGCAAGTATGAAAGAGAAGTAAGCGTCCGGCCTGACCGCCCTGCCGCGAGGTGAGAGAGGCGGATAGTGTCCA
>CAMFIX010000011.1 GCA_945952425.1 uncultured Pseudorhodobacter sp.
TGACGACCTCGGACGGGACGGTGAACGACGTCGTCTTGTCGCTCTCCAACCTCTACCAGATGCAGGCGGTCGAGGCGGATGTGGGCTCCATCGCCGGTTACCTGATGATGTCGGTGCCTTTCCTTGCCACGGCGATCCTCTTCGGCGCGGACAAGATGACCTCCATGGCGACGTCGCTTCTGAACGTGGGGCAGGGGGCTGCGATCGAGACCGGGCGCGAGGCGGCCACGGGCTCTATTTCGCTGGGGAATGTCTCGATGAACAACATGGCGGCGAATAAGTGGAACACCTCGAGCCTGAGGGACGAGAGCCGTTTCACGTCGGTTGCGGGCAACGGGGCGATGGTGACGCGCAACCCGGATGGGGTGGTGACCTATGGAAGGGGCTCGGCGGTGACCGAGACGGCCTTCAACGGGTCGCTCTCGAACTCGGTCCGGGCCGAGATGTCGGCGCGGGTCGAAGAAACCCGCACGGCCGCCGAGTCCAAGACGGCCGAGCTTTCCAGCTTCATGACCGGGGCGACGGCGAACACGATGGGCTTCGTGAACTCGGTCCTCGCCTCGAAAGGGTCGAGCGAGGGCGGCACGGTCGAAACCGGGGCCAGCCACAACACCTCCGTCGCGAATGCCTGGCAGACGGTGCAGGACTTCGCTCGGGCGAACAATGTGACGGACGAGGTGGCCCTGAGCGCCGTGATGGGCGCAAGCCTTGGGCTGGGAGGCGATCTGAAAGTAGGCACGCCCGGCAAGGAAATACTTGGGAACGGACTATCGGGAGGCGCCAACGCCGGCGTCGATGGACGCACCTCCGGAACGGCAACCGCCGGGAATTCGGACATGCTCTCCCTTTCCGAGAAAGCTTCTGCCGACAATCGCCTTATGAGCGCCTTCGACACGATCGATAGCGCCCGGGAATCCTCCGGCTGGACCAGCAGCAGCTCGACCAGCCAATCGAGCGACCAGTCCCAGCGCTATTCCCTGGACGAGGGGCAGCGGATGGCGCGCGCTGCCCTGCGCTCGATCAACGAGGCCGAGACGGCGGCCCAAGGCCAGGCCTATGTCGAGGCGCATGGTCTGACCGGCGATGTGAACATCAACAACCAGGTCGCGGCCAAGGTCCGGGATTTGGGCGGGGATCCGTTGAATGCGATGTTCTCCTCGGATGCCGCCGATATCGCTTTGGTCGACCGCGCCGTCAGATTGGTGGCGAAGGATCTTACCGATCCCGCGACTTTCGCGGCCCCGAGCCCAAAGAAGGGCGATTTCACCGTGGAGGATCCGTCGGTCACAGCAAACTTCGATCTCCCCGCACAGACCAGCGCCCAGGTCGGCGGAACAACGATCGACCGCACGGCAATGTCAGAAGCCGCCAATGCTGGCTTTTCTGCGGGGCAGAAGGACAGCGGTTCCCGGCTCTCCGACCTCGACAACACCGCGATGAGCGCCGGGACCCGCACCGGCTTCACCGAACTCGCGACCGGGATCACGAAGGCGGCCGACGGAACGATGGTGGGCCGCTTGATGGACAAGGTCGTCCAGTCCTCGGCTGAGCTGATAGGGGCGGCGGAGAGTGCCGCCAGTGCGCGGCTTCGGACCGATCCCAATCTCCAGTTTGATCCGAAGGATGGGCAGATCACCGAGACGCAGGACAATGGCCAAGCGCCTGCCGTTCCTCCTTCCGGGGACAACTCTGATCCAATGCCCGCTGGAGACCTCCATGTACCAGCGAGTTACACTCCCCAAGATCGCGACTCGATGATCCGGACGATCGTCGGTGAGGCAGCTGGGGAAGGCCCCGAAGGCATGGCAGCGGTCGCCCTGGTGATCAGGAACCGCATGGCAGACAGCCGCTACCCCGACACGCCGGGAGGGGTTTCGCTGCAGCCCGGCCAGTTCTCGGCCTGGAACACGGACGGATCGGGCAACGATTTGGTCCGCCAGTATGGGCCGGGGACGGAGACCTACGACCGGGCCGCGCTGATCGCCGACATGGTGATGGGGGGTCAGGTGCCGGACTTCACCAAGGGCGCGGTCAATTATTACTCACCCGACGGCATGCGTGCGCTCGTCGCCCAAGGCTACCAGGACAACCTGATCCCGGGCTGGCTCGCGGGAGCGAATGCCGAGCGATCAGGGCCAGCGGTTCAAGTCGGCAATCAGGTCTTCACCGGGGAGGTGAAGCAATGACTACTATTCACAACGAAAATGACGTGGTGCGCAGCCTGAGATCAGAGCCCAAACCGGCGCCTTGCATCCCTTTGTGCATCCAACAGCGCAATCGACTGCTTTGTGGCCCGACCGATATAGGCGGCATCCAATTCTTTGGAATTGGGCAGTGCCCATGTGCTGGGTCGCCGGAACGTCCTTTGTATCGCCAGGATCAAAGCCACCCATCCGCCGCTGGGCGTCGCGATGGCAATGACCCCCAGCGGCCAGGTGCCGAAGAGGTGGAAGGCATATGCCGCCCCCCCCGATGCCAGGGCCAGGGCGAGAAGCCGCTTGCCGAGCCAGACCAGCGGACGCGGCGGCTTGGCCTCCGTCCCGGGGAACTCCCGCTTTTCGCCCTGCAGCTTGCGCATCTTGGCCTCCGAGCCTGCCATCAGGCCCCGAGTCTAGACCGGGCTCGCGGCTTTGTCTCGCCCTTTCAATGGCTTGACGTGACATTTCCTGTCGCGCCCCAGCCCTGATCTCATTCCCAAAGGACCATTCCATGCGCAAGAACCCTTCCGCGCAATTCATTCGCGGTGGCCAGACCACCCAGCATTTCTGGGCCATGGCGACGCAGGTCTTCTCGACCGGGTTGAAGCTTTCAGCCGCCGTCTATGTCGTCGTTTTCGTGGGCCTGATCGCCCTGAACTTCCGTCTCGAGGAGGTCAACGAGGGCTATCTTTACTGGATCGCCGATCTGAACGTGAACGTGCTGAGCCAGCCCGAGTTCCTTATCGACTATACCACGCCCGACGGCGTGTCGCATACCGAGACCGCGCTGGCCCTCGTCCAAAACAAAGCCCTCCGCCAGAAATACGACGACTATGCCGCAGAGGCGGAACTCTACTACGAGGTCTCCTTCGTCCCAGCGATCATCGCGGGCCTCGGCATGGTGGTCTGGTTCTCCCTGATCGGCCGCAAGCTCTCCGATACCGAATTCGTCCGGGGATCGCGCCTCGTCTCGCCGAAGGACCTCGACACCTGGTCGCGGCGGAAGTGGAAGGAGTACCTCAAGCACGTCCCCGCCAAGAAGGGCACCCGGCGCTACACCCTTGCCGGCATCCCCTTCCCGCCCAACACGGTGGAGGCCCAGACCGGGATCTTCGGCACGGTGGGCGTCGGCAAGACCAATGCCATGAAGGAGCTCCTCGCCACGATCCGCGCCGAGAATGGCCGCGCCATCATCTACGACAAGATGGGCGCCTTCGTGCGGGCCTACTACAACCCCGAGACCGACATCATCCTGAACATGTTCGACGCCCGCTCGGTCAGCTGGTCGCCCTTCTACGAGGCCGAGACCCCGGAAGCCTTCGCCCAGATCGCCGAGGTGATGATCCAGCAAAAGCCCGGTGCCAATGACCCCTTCTGGTCGATCACCGCCCGGCTCGTCTTCGAATACGCCGCCCGAGGCCTCATGAAACAGGGCCTGCGCACCAATGGCGCGCTGCGCAATGCCATCCTCACCATGCCGCCCGAGGCCCTGGAGGCGCTCGTCCAAAACACCCCCGGCGCGCTCTTCTTCGGCGAGAGTATCCAAAAAACCTCCGCCTCGATCCGGGCCAACATGATCGCCGAGCTGCGCTTCCTCGAGTTCCTGCGCGATGATGGCATCCGCCCCTTTTCGATGCGCGACTGGGTCAAGTCCGACCGCCCGGGCTTCGTCTTCCTGACCGGCGATGCCGAGCATTCGGCCGCCACCCGCAATGTCATCTCCACCGTCATCGAAGTCGCAGCCAATGCGCTGATGACCTGCCCCGAACAACGCGACCCCTCGCTCTGGTTTTTCCTCGACGAGGTGCCGTCGCTGAACCGGCTGCCCTTCCTGCCCACCAAGCTCGCCGAGATCCGGCAGTTCGGCGGGGCCTTCGTCCTGGGCTACCAGGTCTACAGCCAGCTTGAGGACCTCTACGGCGACAAGGCGGCCCAGTCGATCTCCGGCACCCTGAACAACCGGATCGTCTTCAACACCCCGGACGCCCGCACCGCGCGGCTCTTCTCGGACAGCCTCGGCCTCACCGACATCATCGAGCACCGCGAGACCATCTCCTTCGGCGCCGATGTCACCCGCGACGGCAATTCGCTGAACGCCCAGCGGGTCGAGCGCCCCATCGTGACCGCCTCCGAGATCCAGTCCCTGCCGCAGTTCCGCGCCTATATCCGTTTCGGCTACGACGCCCCGACCGCGCTGGTGCAGTTCCCGCCGATCTCCACCCCCGAGATCGCTCCGGCCATCGTCAAATACGAGGGCAATGGCTTTGCCATCGGGGCGATGGAGCAGCTGGGGGAAATGGCCGCGCAGGGCGATGATGCCGCTGATGATGCCTCAGACTATCAGGCGGGGGCGCTCGAGTCTGAGGTTTCCCGGGAAGGGGAGAAGGGGCTGGGTGGCAGCCGCAGCGCCCGGTCGTCCAAAGAGGGTGCGAGGGGCCGCGGTGCCGATGCACGGGAGGGAACCGGCCGAGCGGATGGCTCTTCCTCTTCCCTGGAAACGCGACAGCCTGCGATCAGCCTGGACGATGAAGACCTGCCCTTCGCCATGTGGACTCACCGCCGGAAACACGATTCCTTCCAGGCCTGGTTTGCGTCCAAGCGGCAACCGCGCCTCGATCCCCTGACCTTCACCGAGACAGCCACGCTGCAAGAGTCCGACCGTGACCGCGCATGGGAGGCCTGGTATCGCGCCCGGCTCAAGGGCAAGGCCGAGCCGGTCCTTCCCCTGATGTATCTCCCCACCGGCATGATGCAAAACGGGCGCAGCGGTCCGAGCGGCGATGCGGAGTATGTGCCGGACTATACCCATTTCTTGATGACCTTCCCCGACCATGAAGACGCAGCGCGGGAAGAGAAGGACGCCGAGAAGGGGCGGGAAGGCGAATGCGTCACAAGCGCTCCTGCGGCCGGGCGCAGGGCGAAAGGCGGGAAGTCGGTTGGAACTGCAACGCCCGGCACCGAAGCGAAGAACGCCGCCGCTGAGCAGCTGGCGTTTTCCTTGGCTCCCTCGTCAGGTCGGGCTGAGCCGACGAAGGGTCAGGCGCGGGCGCCCAAAGCGGCCCGGGGCCTGGGCCTGATCTCGGCCGGCACCGAGGGCCTTTGATCCATGCTCTCCGTGTCGAATGTCTCCGCTGGGGCCGCGGGCTCCGGCTACTATCAGGCTGAGGGCTACTATGCCGCCGGTTCCCCGGAAGCCGAGGCCGCCGCCCAATGGTTCGGCCGCGCCGCAGAAGAACTGACCGAGCTCGGCCATACCGACTTCACCGGCGCCGTCGATGACAAGGTCTTCGCCGACCTTCTCGACGGCATCGCCCCCGCCACCGAGAAGAACGCCCGGGGCGAGTGGCGGCAATCCCAGGTCCTCGGCCGCTGGGTCGATGGTGAGCGCGAGCACCGCCCCGGCATCGACCTGACCTTCTCGGCCTCGAAGTCCGTCTCCATCATGGCCCTCGTCGGAGGCGACGAACGGGTGATCGCCGCCCATGACGAGGCCGTCCGTGCCGCCATGACCTGGCTCGAAGAAAACACCATCGCCACCCGTCGTGCGGGCAAGGATGGCGAGATCGAAGTGGTCAAAGGCGGCAAGATCCTCGCGGGCCTCTTCCGCCACGACACATCCCGGGCGCTCGACCCCCAGCTCCACACCCATGCCGTCATCCCCAACATGGTCCTGAACCCCGATGGCAAATGGACCGCGCTGCACAATGACGAGCTCTACCTCTCCAAGATGCTGGGCGGCGAGATCTATCGCAACGAGCTGGCCCGCAACCTCCGCGAATTGGGCTATGCCGTCGAGCGCCGCGGCCGCGATGGCATCGTGGAACTCCGCGACGTGCCGGAAGACCTCCGCGCCCTCTATTCCAAGCGCTCCGAGGCCATCGGAGAGGCGCTCGACAAGCGCGGCATGGAACAAACACCCGAGAACCGCGCGCTGGCGGCTCTCGCCACCCGGGTGTCCAAGTCCGGTCAGATCGACCGAGCGGAACTGGTTGAGCAATGGAAAGGCGAGGCCCGGGCCGAAGGGCTGAACCCCGACCTTCTTGCCGACCTGCGGGCCCAGTCTCACCTAACCGCCGCGCAGCGCCTGGGCGGCGTGACCCGCGACGGTCTGCCCGGCGAGGCCCCCGCCCGCGAGGCGCGCGACGCCCTTCTCCATGCCGTCGCGCATCTGAGCGAGCGGCAGTCGGTCTACCCTCTCCTCGATGTCCTGAAGCACGCCCTCCCGCGTCTCGATGGCGCCGGGATTTCCGACCTCATGCGCGCGGTCAAAACCCTCGTCTCCGAGAAGACCCTCCTCGTCGCGGGCCTCTCAGGTCTGAGCCCTCTCCTGACCGACCGCGAGACTCTGGCCGCCGAGCGCGAGGTCATCGCCACCTGGCGCGCCGGGCGTCGGGGCGTGACGCTCGACCTCTCAAGCCTCACCAAAGAGCAGCGAGACCCTGAAAAGGCCCTGGCGCGGTCGCTGGGCGATACCTCCCTGACCCAGGGCCAGCGCGATGCGATCCTCGTGGGTCTGACCGGCGCCTCCCAGATCGTGGGCGTGCAGGGCTATGCCGGGACCGGCAAGACCTTCATGATCGACACCCTTCGTCGCTATGCCGAGAAGGCGGGATATGAGCTCGTTGGCCTCGCGCCGTCAGGCCGGGCCGTCGAGGCGCTGAAGGAGGCCATCCCCGAAGCCAAGACAATGCAGTCTTGGCTCATGCAGATCCGGAGCGGCGGCGATCCAGCGGGCGACAAGGCAGGGCGACAAATCCTCGTCGTCGATGAGGCGGGCATGGTCGCCGCCAGTGAAATGCGCGACCTGCTGCGCCATGCCAAAGGCGCAGGCTTCGCCCGGGTGGTGCTCGTGGGCGACACCAAGCAGCTCGACGCCGTCAGCGCGGGCCAGCCCTTTGGCCAGCTGCAGCGGGCGGGCATGCCGACCGCGCTGATGACCGACATCCAGCGCCAGCGCGACGAGGCGGGGCGCGAGATGGTCCTTCATGCCATCCGGGGCGAGGTCCGCGCCGCGCTCGCCCGCATCGGCACGATCGAGGAGACCAAGACTCGCTCCGACATCGCCCCGCGCCTCGCCACCCGCTGGCTGGAACTGACCCCCGCCGAGCGTGAGCGCTCCGGCATCGCTGTCCTGACCAATGCCGTCCGCCGCGAGATCAACGACGAGATCCGCACCGGGCTGAAGCTGGAGGGACGTCTGGGCCTTGAGGAGACGACGATCATGGGCCTCAAGGCAGTCGGCCTGACACGGGCCGCCACGGCAGATGCCCGCTCCTATGCCCCGGGCGACATCGTCCATGCCCTGACCTCCTCCAAGCAGCATCAGCTGGAGAAGGGCGGGCTCTATGTCGTCACCGCCGCCGACATCAAGGCCAACACGATCACCGTCCATGACCTCGCCAAGGGTCAGGACCTGACCCTGGCCCTCCGTCAGGACGCCAAGCTGGCAGGAGCCCTCTCGGTCTACGCCCCCGAGGAGCGCTCTTTCGCTGTGGGCGAGCGCATCCGCTTCACCATCGCCGACAAGGAGCGGGGCATCGTCAACGGCACGCGGGGCGTGATCGAGGCCATCGGCGAAGGAGGCGTGACCCTCCGCACCGATGCCAAGGCCCGGATCGCGCTGCCCCTCGGCAGTATCGCGGCCCGCAGCCTCGATCATGCCTATGCCGCCACGGTCCATGACTTCCAGGGCAGCACGGTCGACCGCATTCTGATCGGCCTCTCCTCCTCCGAGCGCCTCGCCACGCAGAAAGCTTTCTACGTCGCGGTCTCTCGGATGCGGGAGGAGGCGATCCTGATCACCGATGATGTCGGCGCCTTGGGCAAGCGCATCACCGCGCAGACCGGGGAGCGGCCGACCGCGCTTGACAGCTGGATCAAGGCCGAGCGGGAGCGGTTGGCGCGGGTGGCCGAGGAAGCCCGGGAGAGGAAAGAGCGTGAGGGGCAGGGCGCGGATGTTCGAGGCAGGGACGGCGCAGATCCGCAGTCCGTCGAGCGGGCAACGGCGGATCTCGGTCGGGGCGATATCTCACCCGGCGAGAAGTCTACTCCAGCTGCCAGGGCCATTCCTCATGGCGGCGACCTGGCCCTCCCCGTCGAGCGTTCAGATGCGGAGGTCGAGGCCACGCTGAAGGCCCTCTCCGACAAGCAGAAGCAAAAGACGATTCCGGGTCCGGTCCGCTGAGACCGAGCTCGCCCCCACCCTATCCCCAACCCACGCCCCACACTTCGAAAGGAACCTCCCCATGCGTGTTGAAAACACCGAAGCCAACTGGCGCCTGCGTCTCGGCGACCGAGCCCGCCAGCTCGTTCTGGGAGTCATGGCCGAAGACCAGAAGCCCGACGGAGACCTTCTCGAGCAGGCGCTCGCACATCTCGACCGCAAGGTCATGCTGGCCAATGCACGCTCCGAGGCCCTCGCAGAGGCCCATGAGCGGCTCGCACTCGCCTTGGGCAACCAGCAAACCCGGCTTGAGGCCGTCTTCGAGCACAACGCCATGATGCTCGGCATCGTCTATCGCCAGCTCTTCGTCTGCCGCCAGGTGATCGCGCTGATCGACGTGCCGCATGACGACGCGGGCCTCGTTCTCGCCAAGACGCTGGAGGTCCTGCAGACCGCCGAAGAAAGCTACCTGCGCCTCATCCCCGAGGCCGAGCGCCGCTACCCGGCTTTCGATCAGGCCCGAGAAAATGCCGCGCTCGCCCAGATGGAAGCGGCAAGCCGGACCAAGGCCGAGAGGGCGAAACTCCCCGCCAAGGAAGAGGAGCGCGAGCGCTGATGGAGGGCAAAACCGGGGCAGTTTGCTGGGCCAGCCTGGCCCAAAACCGTGGCCAGCTTGGCCAAAAGCCCGGGCCAGCCTGGCCAGATTTTTGGGCCAAGCTGGCCCACCCTCGGCAAGCCATTGAAATTGCAGCAATATTCCATCCTCCAGTGAAAATCGCGAAAATGTCTGAAACACGTTTTATTTCAATGACTTGGGCCGCAGGCAGCCTGCTGCGTCAGGTGTGTGCTCTTCGTGAGCCGACAGGCGAACACCCCAAGGAAACGCCTTCCGAGCAACTCGTTGATCGGACCGGATCTTTTCCGCCTTGCTCAGCCCAAGTGGCGCCTGAACGGCCCTCGAACGGTGTGACCCCACGCATCCTGGACGGGCGAATGCCGTTCCTCGGGGCTTTGGCTCTGGGCCTCAGCGTGATCGCGACGCCCTCCCGCGCTGCCGATCTCTGGTCGCATGGCTCAAGCTTCAGCGCATCCGATGTGGGTGCCAACTGGGTCAGGACAGGCTTTGCCGAGCCCGAGAAATCCCGGGAAGACGAGACGGAGAAAGGCGCCCCTCGTTCCGAACTGCCCTTCGTGCCGGACCCTGACGCAACGCCGATCGCCAATCTGCGGAACCTGATCGCGCATGCCGAAGCCGGGGCAGGGGGATATGACGCCGTCCAGGTTGGAGCCAGCGTTCGACCCGCAACCATTCCCACCGCGATGACTTTGGACGAGATCCGAGCCTGGTTCGCCGCCTCCCCCGGTCAGCCCCATGCCATTGGCCGCTATCAGTTCATCCCCGCGACCTTCGAGCGCCTGGCCGGGACAACCGCGATGCCCGGCGACAGGGTCTTTGACCCCGACCTTCAAGACAGCTGGGCCAATGTTCTCATCCTGGAAGCGGGGTACGCCGACTTCGTCTCCGGCCGCCTGAGCCTCGATGCCTTTATGGACGACCTTGCCGTGATCTGGGCGGGCCTGCCGCTTGCCTCCGGGCTCTCAGCCTACGACGGCATCGCAGGCAATCAAGCGACGATCTCCCGCGCGGCCTACGCCAGCGCCTTGTCCGCGATCTTCCCCGCGCAGTCTGCCCTGGCCTCCGTGTCGCGCTGATTCACCCGCCAGACCCGCCAGACCCGCCGAAGCGGTCGGTCAGCCCACCTCAGCCGTCAACATCCAATTCCAACCGTCAGGAGATTTCCATTCGCGTCGTCACCGCCTACAGCCACAAGGGAGGCACCGGCAAAACCACCTCCCTCATGATGCTCGCCTCGGCCATCGACGCCGCAAACCGATCCGCGCTGCTTATCGACTGCGACCCGCACCAGTCGTTCAAGGCCTATCAGACCTACAGCTTGCAAGCCGGGCCCGACAGCTGGTCCCCCCGCGTCGAGACCCGGTTCCTGCACTACGAGACCACCCCGCTCCTGACCCTCGAAGACCAACTCCTCGATGCGGACGAAAGCGGGCGTTACGACTGGTGCCTCACGCATGAAACACCTCGTCCTCCTTCCCCTCGTCCTTCTGCCTGGCTTGGCCTTCGCGGCCCCGTGCAGGACTTCGAAACCGCTCTCCGCCAAGTTAGCGGCGAATTCTGCGCGCCCCTCTTCCAGAGCAACGCAGGCAATGCCGAGGGCACGGCCAAGGCCATCGGCAACCTGTCCAGCCAATGGGCCGCGATCGAGAGCCAGTGGGGTGCCAACCCGCACCCGCACTATCTAGACGACCTGGGCTTCGCCGCGACCCCTGTGCAGGTCGAGACCCTTGCGCCCGAGGCGCAGAAGTAGGTCGAAGGCGGCAATCTCGCCGCGATGGATGGGGCGCTGGAGGGAACCTGCTCCCAGATCGGCGACCTGCATCTGCGCAACGGGCTTTACGGATTTGCCGACCGGATGGATGCCCAACATTTCAAGATGGAAGAGGTCCTTGACCTGACGATCCCCGCCAACGGCATCCTGACCCCCGTGGTGGAGGCGGCAGCGGTCCTGGACTGGCATGCGGCGGATATCGCGGCCTATCCAGCGCCCGAAGCTGCCGACCCGGCCTATCTGGGTCTGGCGAAGGCGGTGCAAGACAGCATGAAGGTGCAGCAGGACGCTGCGCCCAATGGCGACGCTTTGGCCTTCAAGGCGGCCATCGGGGCGCTGACACCGCCTGTGCCAAGTTCTTGGTCAAATTCGGCTGAGCCGGCCCTTCTGCAGCGGACCTCCGGCCGCCAGTCTTTGGCGGTCGGAGGTTGGTATGGAAAGGTTCCCCAGGAACGAGGCCTGGTGGTCCCGTTGCCTCATGTCGCGGCCTGCAGTCGGCAAACCCGACGCCGCGTCATCTGGCGAGTTCAGACCGCCGATCGTTCCCGTCGCGGCTGACGGTCATCCAGACGACGATCAACAGGATTGCGGACAAAAACAGCGCGCTGGTGATGATCGTGCCCAGACCCAGCCCGCCATATTGCGTCGGTTGCGACAGGAGGTCTCCGAAGGATGCCCCAAGCGGTCGGGTGAAGATATAGGCCAGCCAGAAGCCGAGGACCGGGTCGAGGCCGAGGACGAAATACCCGAAGGTCAACGAGGTGATGATCATGCCGAAGAGAATGCCCGTCGACAGATAGCCAAGTCCGAACTTCTCGGCCACCAGGTCGCCCGCCGCCGTTCCCAGGGCAAAGGTGAAGAGGATGGCCAGCCAGTAGAAGGCCTCCCGCTTGCCGGTGAAAACCTCATGGATCGACAAGGTCCGCTCCGAGGCGGACCAGATCAGGAAGGTTGCCGCAAGGGCCAGGGTGAAGACGGCAGTCGTGGTGACCAGCGACACGCCGAAATTGTCAACCAGGTTGTCCGTCACCAGCGTGCCGACGATGCTGATCAGGACAACGGCCAGCCAATAGCTCCAGGGCACATAGCGTTTCTGGCCGAATTGCAGGACCAGGGCGCCGATGAGAACCGCCGTCATGATCAGAGAAGTGGCGGTGAGGCCGAAGCCGAGGTTCACGGCCAGGTAATCGGCAGCCGTCTCGCCCATGGTCACGGCCATCAGTTTGATCAGCCAGAAGTCGAAGGTGACGTCCGGCACCCGGTTCAGGGGCATGGAGGTGTCGGGGGCGTTGGCCGCGAAAGAGGCGATCCTGCTCATTGCGACACCGCCTTCTGATCAGCGAGGGTGGCCTGAAGGGCCGCAAGGGCAGCGGTCACGGTCGTCGTGTCGGGCGTCGTCGCCCGCAAGGCCGTCAGGGCGCCGTCGGCCGTCTGGTCGATCAGACCCCAATGGGTCGGATCCAGCGGTTTCAAGCCGGCCTCCGCCTGATCCCAGGCGATCTCGAAGTCCTTGATCCGCGTCTTGGCTCCGGCGAGATCGCCCTTCGCTGCGATGTCTTGGACATCGGTGATGATGGTGGCGAAGGAGGAAAGATCGCCCAGGCTTGGGGCGGACGATCCTGCCGTCGCCGCTGCGCGTGCCTCGTAGATCTGAAAGCCCGAAAAGGCTGCGACAGGCACGGCAATCAGGGCCGTGGCCAGTAGGAATTGTTTCATGGAGTTGCTCCGGTTCCGACCGGATGCGAATCCGGCAGGTCGGATGCCTAGCCGCTGTGCCATACCTCCAACTTTCTTCCAGCTTACAGATTTGTATGCTGGACGCGACCTGCATGAGAGGTGGCAGGATCAGACAAGCTGCCATGACATATGCAAGAAGGCCCCCGATGCGCATCCTCTTGATCGAAGACGACCGATCCGTTTCCGACTACGTGGCGCGCGGGCTGACCGAACAGGGCCATGTCTGCGACGTACTTGCCGAGGGTACGGACGGTCTGTTTCAGGCGACGCGCGAGGCCTATGACGTGCTGGTCGTCGACCGCATGATCCCGGGGCTCGACGGTCTGTCGGTGGTCCGCGCTCTTCGGGCGGCCGGGCGCAAGGTGCCCGTGCTGTTCCTGACGGCGCTTGGCGGCATCGACGACCGTGTCGAGGGGTTGGAAGCGGGCGGGGACGATTACCTGACCAAGCCTTTCGCCTTTGCCGAACTGATGGCTCGGGTGAATGCACTGGCGCGCAGGCCCCCCGTGCAAGAGGTCAGAACCTCTCTCAAGGTGGCGGACCTGGAGTTGGACCTGATGCGCCGGACGGCCACTCGCGCTGGCCAGACGATTGACCTTCTGCCCAAGGAATTCACCTTGCTGGAGGTGCTGATGCGCAACGAAGGCCGCGTGGTCACCCGCACGATGCTTTTGGAGCGGGTCTGGGATTTCCATTTCGATCCGAAGACCTCGGTCGTCGAGACGCACGTCAGTCGACTGCGCGCCAAGATCGACAAGCCCTTCGAGGTGCCGCTTCTGCATACCGTCAAGAACATGGGATATTCGCTCCATGCGCCCCGCTGACCTCTGGCGGCACAGCACCTTCCGCCTGGCGCTGGGTGTCGCGCTGTTCATCCTGACCGTCCTGATCCTCGCCAGCGGGGTCGGCTATGGGCTGATGCAGCGGCAGTTGGCGGCGCGTCAGGACGCGCGGGTCACCGAAATCTTCAAGGCGATCGACGAAACCAGCCTGAAGGGCGACCGGATCGACCTTGTCGACGCCGTCGATGCGCCCATCAAGGCCAGCCCTGATCGCCCGACCGTTTTCCTGTTACGAGACGCCTCCGGCGCTGTTCTGGCGACGAATATTGCCGATGTCACGTTGCCCGATGGTTGGTCCACGGTTCCAGCAGCTCGCCTTGCCGTGCCGACCGACTATCCTTACCGGGTGTTTGTCGGGCGAGCCGGAGCTTACAGCCTGGCGGTTGGCCTGACCAATGCCGACCTCGACGATCTGCAAGAGATCGTCCTTGGGGCCTTCGAGTGGGCAGCGCTCTTCGCGCTGCTTGCGGCGATTGCTGTCGGCGTCCTTCTGGCCATGCGGATGCAGGATCGGCTGAGCCGCGCCGAGGCGGCGGCCGAGCGCGTTGCGCAGGGCGATCTTTCGGCACGATTGCCGATTTCGGATCGTGGCGACGACCTCGACCGCATTTCCTGCGCGGTCAACCTCAGCCTGTCTCGGCTTGAAGGCTCGGTCGAGGCTATGCGGCAAGTCAGCGCCGATATTGCCCATGACCTGCGCACGCCGCTGAATCGGTTGAAGATCCGCATCGAGGCGGCGACGGCGAGGCTCGCGGAAGGCCTCTCGGCCGATCATGACCTGACCTCCGCCGGCGTCGAAAGCGATCGCATCATCGAGACCTTCTCGGCCCTGCTGCGGATCGCCCAGATCGAGTCCGGGGCGCGGCGCGAGAGTTTCAAACCGCTCGACCTCGGCACGCTCTTGCGCGACGTCGTCGAGGTCTATGCCGACGTCGCCGAAGATGCCGGTCAGAGGCTGATCCTCGAGGCGGCGGATGTGGCCATTGTCGATGGCGACAAGGAGCTTTTGACCCAGGGCTTTGCCAACCTGATCGAAAATGCGATCCGGCACTGCCCGGCCGGGACGCGGATCACCTGCGGGATCGGGACGGCAGGCGCCCGGATCGAGGCGCGGGTTTGCGACACGGGTCCCGGCATCCCGCCGGAGGAACGCGAAAAGGTCCTGCGGCGGCTGTACCGTCTGGAGAAGAGCCGGACGACAGAAGGCAATGGCCTTGGGCTGGCGCTCGTCAAGGCCGTGGCAGAGCTGCACGACGCCGACCTTGCCCTGAGCGACGCCGACCCGGGCCTGCGGGTCACGATGCGGTTTCCCCGATCAAAAAGAGCCTGAGAACCATGCTGTCCCAGTTTGTCGATTTTCTTGGAACGCACCCCGTCACGGCGCTGCTGGCGGCCTTCCTGGTGTCCTTCGGCGAGGCCATGCTCATCCTTGGATTGTTCGTGCCCTCGACGGCGGTCCTTCTTGGCCTCGGCGCCCTGATCGGCCTGGGCAAGGCGGCCTTCCTGCCGATCTTTCTGGCGAGCGTGGCCGGAGCGATCGCCGGGGATGCCTTGTCCTTTTGGGCCGGCGTGCATTGGAAAGACCGCATCCGGGGCTTCTGGCCGTTTTCCAGATACGCCGCGTTGATGGACAAGGGCGAGCAGTTCATCGCCCGTCATGGCGGCAAGAGCATCTTCATCGTGCGCTTCATCCCCGGTGTCAAAGCCGTAGTCCCAACCATCGCCGGCATGATGGGAATGAACCCTGTCCGGTTCGCGGTCGTGAACGTCGTCTCGGCCTTCGCTTGGGCGTCGGTGCATCTGTTGCCGGCCATGGCTCTTGGACGCGGGTTGCAAGTCGCCCACACGGCCAACCCGCGCTTTGCGATCCTGCTCGGGATTGCCGTCGCCGCAGCCGCCGCTGCCTGGATCGGGATGCGGCTAGCGCGCGGCGTGCTGATCCCCCTGGCCGACCGCGGGCGGCTGCGTCTCGCGGCCGCGCTGGAGATCCGCGGCCGAAAGGGCGACAGGCTCGCGCGGGTGCTTCGCAACCATGACCGCTCGTTGGAGGCAGCCGGCCTGATCGCCATCGGGTTTGGCGCCTTCACCGGGTTTGCCGTGCTGCTGATCGGGGTGATCTTCGATCCTGAATTGGCCTTGGCCGATGCCGCGATCTCGCAGGCGGTCCAAGGCTTGCGCACCGACTGGGCGACCTCAGTCATGGTTGCGCTGACCATGCTGGGAGATGCCAGCGTCCTGATGCCTGTCGCGCTTCTTCTCGTCGCGGCCCTTGCCCTCGCCCGCGACTGGAGGCAGGCCGTCGCCGTTGCCGCGGCCTGTCTTGCCGGGACGGCTGTCGTTCCGCTCTTCAAGACGCTGATCCACCGGGCGCGTCCCGTGGCCATGTATCAGGGGGCCGACGGATTCAGCTTTCCAAGCGGCCATTCCACGCTGGCGACCGTCATCCTCGGCGCCTTGGCGCTGGTCGTGGCCCGAGCTCTGCCGTCGCGGTTCAGGGGATGGCTTTACGCGACCGTCGCGGCGGTGATCCTCCTGATCGCTTTCTCGCGCGTCTATCTTCTGGCGCATTGGCCGAGCGATGTCCTGGCCGGCCTTTCCTTCGGTGGGTCACTCGTTGCGGGCCTTGCCCTCATCCTGCATGGCAGGGCCCCGACCGCCCCGCGCTGGCTGGTTGCGTCGGTCGTGGCCGGCGCCGGGCTGATCGTCGTGCCGATCCATCTCGTGGCCGGATGGCAGACGGCCTCCGGCCGCTACGAGGGGGCCCGACCCGTGACGACGATCTCGATGGCAGAGTGGCGCGGAGGTCTGTGGCAAAGCCTCCCGACACACCGGGTTCTGCTCGACGGCGATCCCGGCGAGCCGTTGCTGGCACAGACGACCTTGCCGCTGGCAGATGTCGTGACACGGCTGCAGGCCACGGGTTGGCAGGTCAATCCGGCCGGGCTGACGGACGAGGTGCTGTGGTCGGTCCTGCCGTCCCGGCAAGATCTGCCGGGGCGCCCGTCCTGGCCAATGACCCACCTCGGGCGCCCGGCGCTTGCCACTCTCACCAAGGCCGGACCACAGGAGACACGGCTTGTCCTGCGTCTCTGGGCGACGGATGTCCTGGTTTCGGACAGCCGAGGGGAGGCGCCGCTGTTGCTGGTGTCGATCACGCTGGACCGGCTCGACCCGATCGCCTTCGGCTTTTCGCAACTGGAAGACATGGGACTGCCAGCCGATCTCTTCGGCCTCGCAAGGGCGGGTTTGGCGGGGTCGTTCGGCTTGGCCGGTTCACCGGAAACGCCGTTCCTCCTTCCGCGCTGAGGGAAGCGCATTGCCGCTGATCCATCAAGGGCGCGCGCAATGTAAATTGACCGAAAGGCACCTGTAAGCCGGGCCTCCCATCTCTGTCTCATCGACGCGCATTCTGCGGGTCGCATGAACCGGAGACTGACCATGAAACGCACGGATACCCTCGTTGCCGCCCTTTTGGCGCTGACCGCGCTGGGTGGCACGGCCGGCCTGGCCGAAACCAGCGGCATCGAAGATCCGATGGCCGAGGCGAAGGCTTTCCTCGCCTCGCCCACCAGCCTGTCCCAGGCGATCGCCACCGCCGAAAGCGCTGCGGGCGGCAAGGCGATCTCGATCGAATATCAGACCGGCGAGAAGGGTGCGCCCGCCCTGATCATGGCCCATGTCGTTCTGGCCGATGGCAGCGAGAAGACCGTGGCCATCAACCCGGCCGACGGCAAGGTGATGGAGGTCACCCTGGCCGCCAATGACCGCCGGGATGGGGAAGGCGACGGCGGCAACGAGGACGGCGAAGATAGCGAGCAGGGCGGGGAAAACGCCAACAACTGAGCCGAGACATTGGCATCGGTCGGGAAGGCGGCGCATCAAGGCGCCGTCTTTGCACTTTCTGACACGTCGGTGATCACCGGTGCCGCCTTACAAAGCTGTAAATCGGGAGCAAGGCGGCTGAAGGGCTGCGCCGCCAGGAAGGAGGCAGACCCGATCAAGATATCCAGGAGACCCCCAATGCCCGCCCCGATGCTTTCGCTTCGATCCCTTGGCCAGAGTTTCAATGGCCAGACCGTCGTGCAGGACCTGACGATGGACATCGCCCAAGGCGAGGTCTTCGGCTTCCTCGGCCACAATGGTGCCGGCAAGACGACGACGATCCACATGCTGACGACTCTGGCGCGCCCGTCGTCGGGGACGGCCATCGTCGCGGGTCACGACATCTGCGACGATCCCGTCGCCGTCCGCCGCTCGATCGGCTATGTGCCCGAAAACGTGCGGCTTTACGACACGCTGACCGCCGCCGAGAACCTTGCCTTCTTTGCCCGCCTGTCGGGCGTGGCTAACCCTGCGGCCCGTGTGAGCGACGTCCTGGCCCTCCTGGATTGCGCCGATCTCGCCGATCGGCGGGTCGCAGCTTTCTCGAAAGGCATGCGGCAAAGGATCGGTCTGGCTCAAGCCATCCTGCACCGCCCCGAGGTGCTCTTCCTCGACGAGCCGACCTCGGGCCTCGATCCGATGGGGATCAAGATGTTGCGCGACCTGATCCTGCGGCTGAACGGCGAGTTCGGCATGACGATCTTCATGAACACCCATCTGATTTCCGAAATCGCCAAGACCTGTACCAGTATCGCGGTGTTGAGCCACGGCAAGCTGGTCTTCCATGACCGGATCGAGGCCGTGACCGCCCGCTATGGCGACGACACCGCGCTGGAAGAGCTTTACTTGTCGCTGACCCCGGTCGGTCGCCTGTCCGAGGTGGCGTGATGGCGCTGGCAACCTCTCCCGCCTGGCAGATCGCCAGACAGTCCGCGCGGTTTGCACTGCGGGAAAAGACTGTGGCGCTACTGGCTGCGCTGTTCGTGGCCTTGGTGCTGATCTCGGCTTGGCTTGGCTGGCGGGCCACCGCAACGGTGGACAGCATATATGCCGACGCCGCCGCCTTCCTGCAGAAATCCGGCCAACCCGTACCACAGAATCCGGTGCTGGACATCTCGCCTCTGTCGCTGATGCGCAACATGTCGGTCTATGTGGCGCTGATCGGGGCGCTCTCGGCCATCGTGATCGGCAACCGTCTGGTCGGACTGGACCGCAAGGCCGGAGTGCTGCCGCTGATCGGTATACGCCCGCTCACCCGGTCCACCTATGCCAAGGGCAAGATCGTGGCGCTTGGCGGTTTGATCCTGCTACTGGCGCTGATCTCTGGGATCATAGCCGTCGTGACGTTCCTGCTGCTTCCGGCCGTGGTGCCGAACGCCGCCCAATGGGTGCAACTTGCAGGCTTCATGGGAGTGTCGGCGCTTTACATGGCGATCTTCGGCCTTGTCGGGCTGGGGACCGGGGCCGCGGCGCGGTCGGAAACCGTGGGTCTCTTGGTACCCGTTACCCTTTGGCTGACACTCACCTTCATCTTCCCGCAACTGACCGCCAACCTGAACCCGACGGCGGCGATCAACCCGATCTCGGCACTGGCCCCGCTTCCCGACACCCCGTTCTTCCATGCCGCAGGCCAGGTCCTCGGGCCGCTCTCGCTCGCGGATGCCTACAAGTTCGCCTCGGCCAGCCTCTTGGATTACTTGCCGCAGGGCATCGTCTCGCCGTCCTTCATTCCGCCCATCGCCGAACTGGTCCTCGCCACGTTGCTCGCCGGCGCCTTTGCCTGGAGCGCGCTGACCCGCCTGTCGATGGCGCAAGGAGACTACAATGTCTGATGTCATCCTGACACCAAGCCCGGTTTCGACCATTGCCGCGAAGGATATGCGCGACGCGCTGCGCGACCGCTTCATCCTGATCGTCACGGCCTTTCTCGGGTTGGCTGCCACGGTGGCCCTGGTGACTGGCGCCATCGCCCTGCGCGGCGATGTGGCAACCTACGAGGCCGCGAAAGCCACGCTGCTCGCCATTGGCAAATCCGCCGACACGATCAAGGCGCCCGAATTCTACCCGCTGCGGCTACTGCGTGGCGCCATCGAGCAGATCGAGATCATCGGCGCGGCCATAGCCATCCTGCTCGGCTATCGCTCGGCGGCCAGCGAGCGCGGACGTCAGACGCTGGCGCTGATCTTCACCCGGCCGATGCGCCGCTGGCAGTTCGTGGCCGGCAAGGCGCTGGCAGGCCTTGGCCTCTTGGCGGGCGGGCTGGCCCTGGTGCTGGGCGGGCTGACGCTGGTGCTGCACTTGATGTCCGGCATCGACCTGACGGTAGATGACCTCCTGCGCATCACTGTCGTCTGGGGCGTCGCCGTGACCTATACCGCCTGTTTCTTCCCGCTGAGCTTCATTCTGACGCTGCACATGAAGCAACCGAGCCATGCGCTTTTGATCGCCTTTGCCGTCTGGCTTCTTCTGGTGCTGATCGCCCCGCAGATTGGCGACACGCTGGACCCTGACAATCAGGTCGCGGGCGGCGTCTTCAAGCAGTTGAACATTTCAAAACCCGACCAGGTTCAGATCATGAAGGGTTTCGCCACCTATGAGACCCTGCGAGACGGCATCGAACAGGCCTCCGTCACAAAACATTTCGAGCGGTTCACCTTCGCAGTGCTGGGCATCAAGGCAACATATGCCGGAATGCCGCTCGGACCCATCCTGACCGAAATGCTGGGCAATCTGGTCTGGATCTTTCTGACCGCCCTCGGGCTTGGCGCTCTGGCACTAGCCCTCCCCATCAACCCCGACCGGCTTGCCAAAGCCTGAAACCTGAAGGACTTCTGAAATGACTCTGAAGAAACACGTCTCCACCCTTGCGCTGGCCTCGATCCTCGGCCTGACGCTGGCGCATCCCGGCTTTTCGCAGACCGCCGCCGACAGTGATGGCGACGGGGTGCCCGATACGGCCGAAGTGCTGCTCGGAACCGATCCGATGGTGGCCGACACCGATGGCGACGGCCAGAACGACTTGGCCGACAGCGAGCCTGCCTTCATGGCCAATCCGATCGACATGACCGGCGCTGTGGCCCCCTTCGCGATCAAGGAGGCGCTGGTGGAAAACAACTACGACTACGCCGCCAAGAAGGACGCGACCGATCACCTGGAGCTTCTGGTCACCAATTCCGGCACCACGGACCTGATGGGTTTCTCGATCTATTACACCATCAAGGATGCCGACACCGGCAAGGTCGAGGGCACCTTCCGCAAGCTCGACGGTTTCACCGTTCCCGCCGGTGGCGAGGCCCGCATCCATTTCGACGATGGGGCGACCCCGGGGCATTTCCGCGCGAACCCGAACTCGATCTATGCGACCAGCCAGGCTGCCAAGACCTTCAGCATCGTGGTGAAGGCCGATGGCTTCGCGCCGGTCAGTGTCGACATTGCCAAGGACAAGGGCGGCGCGGAAGCGGCGGACTGAGAGAGTTCGCTGACGGCAGCGAATGCCGCGCAAGACAGGACGGCCCGCCAATGAGGGCCGTCCTGCACAAGGCTGGGCGATGTCATGGTCGTCAAGGCTGGCACCCGGACAAAGAAGAGTGCCGGGGTCCAGTCGTTGGTGTCTACCATTCCACCATGTGCGGGAAAGGGCTCTGCATGGGTGCCCCCCAATCGTCCTCCGCAAGTCGAGGTTGAGCGGCAGGAACGAACGGCGCAGTGCCGAGAATCTTTCCAACCGGAAGGAGCGGGCCAAACGCGGCGGTGTCACCCAAGGGTTGGGCGATGGGCAAGGCGGCGGAACCTATTTTCCGAGAGGGTCCGAAGGGCTTCATCGAGGGCATGAGCACCGACAGTTGCCTGTCGATCAGGCGCGCTTCGCCCTTCACCACGCGCGACCTTCATGGCCTTTTGACCAAGGGGGTGCTCAAAAGGACAAGAGAACGCAGAAACAGCCGATATTGGCTCAAGTTTCCAACCGGATCGGCTCTGATGATGTGACCGCCCCCCGACGGCAGCTGTGTGCCAAGG